>JAYUFL010000136.1:0-30444 GCA_043738745.1 Bacteroidota bacterium | reverse complement strand
CTATGTTGCTGTTGACTTGAACAGGAAAAATTTGTGCATTCGCAAAAAAGCCAATCAGAAATGCTAGTAGACTAAAATGTAGTTTTTTTATACTCATGGAGTTGGCTTTTTTTAGAAATCATTTCTTAAAATTTTTTACAATTCCGTTCGAAATTACCGTGATTAATATAATTACAGAACCAATATAAAACGAAATACTCATTTTCTCGGTTCCTCCAATAATAAAATAGGCCAAGAAAATTCCATAAACTGGTTCTAGGTTTGTCGTTAACATAACCGTATAGGGTGTCAATTTTTTCATTACATTAACTGATGCTGTAAATGCATAAGCGGTGCAAACCGAGGAAAGAATTAGAATTAAAATCCAATCATGCACAGAAAGTTGGAAAAATTTTGTGGTGAATTTATCTTCTATTACTAAATAAATGGTTACTAACAAAAATCCTGCAAAAAATTCGTAGAGCGCAATAACCGAAGAATCGTGTTTTTTAATAAGTTTTCCGTTTAGTAAAGTAAAAATAACACCAATAAAAATTGAAAACAGAGCACAAAGCATTCCTTTTATAAACTTTATTTCAACTTGCATAATGATAAATAATCCAACAATAATTAGAAGTCCGAACAAAACTTCGTACCAAAGTATTTTACGTTTATAAAAAATTGGTTCTAGAATCGATGCTAAAAATGCGCCTGCTGAAAACATGGCTAATGTTATTGAAACGTTAGAAATATTGATGGCTTTGAAAAAAAACATCCAATGAATCGCTATAAGAAATCCAACCAATACAAGATTGATGATTTCCTTTATTGGTAAAAGAATTGTTCTTTTTTTATAAATCAAAAATATCAGCAAAAAAATTCCTGCTAAAAGCATTCGATACCAAACCAATGATGCTTCTTTTATAGAAATTAAGGCTCCAAGAACGGCTGTAAAACCCCAAATAAAAACAATAAGATGGAGTTGTAAATGGCTTTTGATGTTATTTTCTGGCATTTCGTAATAAATATAAGGCCAAAATTCCGAAAACTACGTTTGGAATCCAAACGGCAACAATAGGCGGCATTTCTGATTTTTCGGCAAGAACTCCAAAAATTTTATCGAAAAATACAAATCCAAATCCAAGCAAAATTCCTATTGTAAGGTTCATTCCCATACCTCCACGACGTTTTTTCGAAGAAACTGCAACAGCAATAATGGTAAGAATAAATGCTGAAATTGGTACACTATATTTTTTGTAAAGCACAACTAAATAAATATTGATGTTTGCATTTCCTCTTGCAGTTTCTTTAGCAATAAATTTATTTAAAGCACTGAATGATAGTGTTTCGGCCATATAAATAGTTGGTGTTAAATCATCTAAATCAAAATTAAAAACAGTATCTTTTTTAGGAATTGATTCTAATTTATCATCTAATAATCCCACTTTTCGTTTGGTATAATCGAACAATGAAAAGGTACTATCGACAGGATTATATTTTATACGACTTGCCGTTATTTTATATTTTAGGGTTTTGTCTTTATTGAACTTTTCTAACGAAAAATTAAAAGCCATTTTGGAAACTACATTAAAATTCGAAACATAGATATAAGTATCGGCATCTAATTGACGATAAATATCGGATGTTTCTCGCATTTCGGTTTGACCATTGCCAATCAAATAGGTATAACGAAAATTATTAAATTCTTCATTTGCTTTTGGAGCCAGAAAAAAACCAACCAATAAAGCACCTAAAGAAACTATAGAAGCGCCTATTATATAAGGTCGTAAAAATCGTGTAAACGAAATTCCAGAACTCAACATTGCAATTATCTCGGTCTTATTTGCCAATTTTGAGGTAAACCAAATAATGGACAAAAACAGAAATATTGGAAACAAAAAGTTAGCAAAATGTATCACAAAATAAAAATAATAGTTCGCAATAGCAGCAATTGGCACTTTGTTCTCGATCATTTTATTTACTTTCTCGGAGACATCAATGATGATTCCAATAGGAATAAACAACATTAACATTACCGAAAAATTCGTTAAATATTGTTTAAGAATGTATTTGTCTAAAATTGTTAGCATATTTCTAATTATGAGTTATGAGTTATGAGTTTAAATAATTCTAAAAACACGAAACTCAAAACAGTTTACAATCGTTGGCTCATATTTTTTACCATCATTTCTTTCCAAGTGGCAAAATCGCCAGCAATAATATGTTTTCTGGCTTCGCGAACCAACCACATATAAAATCCGAGATTATGAATTGTTGCAATTTGTTTACCCAAATATTCATTTGCGGCAAACAAATGTCGAAGATATGCTTTTGTATATTCTCTATCCACAAATGTTAAGCCCATTTCATCGACTGGCGAAAAATCGGCTTCCCATTTTTTATTTTTAATATTTATGGTGCCATTTGCAGTAAATAACATTCCGTTTCTAGCATTTCGGGTTGGCATTACACAATCGAACATATCTACACCAAGCGCAATATTTTCTAACAAATTTATCGGAGTTCCAACACCCATTAAATATCTTGGTTTTTCTTCTGGAAGAATATCACAAACAATTTCGGTCATGGCATACATTTCCTCGGCTGGTTCACCAACAGAAAGTCCACCAATAGCATTTGCTTTTTGACCCGAATTAGCGATATACTCTGCGGATTGCATTCTCAAATCTTTGTACGTGCTTCCTTGAACTATTGGCATAAAAGTTTGCTCGAAACCATATTTATAAGGTAATTTTTCTAAATGTTTGATGCATCTATCTAACCAACGATGCGTCATGTGCATACTGCGTTGTGCATACCGGTAATCGCAAGGATATGGTGTACATTCATCGAAAGCCATGATAATATCGGCACCAATGGTTCGTTGGGTTTCCATTACGTTTTCTGGCGAAAAAAAATGTACAGAACCATCAATATGGGATTTAAACTTTACGCCTTCTTCTTTAATTTTTCTATTTGCCGAAAGTGAATATACTTGGTAACCCCCAGAATCGGTCAAGATATTCCGATCCCAATTCATAAATTTATGTAATCCTCCTGCTTTTTCGAGAATTTCTAATTTAGGGCGCAAATACAAATGATAAGTGTTTCCTAGAATAATATCTGGATTAATTTCCTCTTTCAATTCCCGCTGATGCACTCCTTTTACAGATGCTACGGTGCCAACTGGCATAAAAATTGGCGTTTCTATAATACCGTGATCGGTTGTAATTGTTCCTGCTCTGGCTTTGGTTTGCGGATCTTTTTTTAATAAATCAAATTTCATAAGGGCAAATATAAAATAATTATAAATTGTGAATTGTGAATTGTGAATTTAATTAACTAAAAATAAAAAAAATCTTCGTAAACAGAAACTCTTAATAACTTTTGAAAAGTCTATTCTCTATTTGTCATTCATCTATTATCTAAAAAACATATATTTGCAAGGTCTAATTTTAAAACACAAAATGAAACCAAACACACAACAACTTCAAGATTTTTCAACACAAGTTCGCAGAGACATTCTACGAATGGTACATGCAGTAAATTCGGGTCATCCTGGAGGTTCTTTAGGCTGCACAGAATTTTTAGTAGCGCTTTATCAAAACCTCATGGACAGAAAACCAGGATTTGATATGGACGGCATTGGCGAGGATTTATTTTTTCTTTCTAACGGACATATTTCCCCAGTTTTTTACAGCGTTTTGGCACGTAGCGGCTATTTTCCAGTTTCGGAATTAGCCTCTTTTAGAAAACTAAATACTCGTTTACAAGGTCACCCAACTACGCACGACCATTTACCAGGTGTGAGAATTGCTTCTGGATCTTTAGGACAAGGAATGTCGGTAGCCATTGGTGCGGCACAAGCCAAAAAACTAAACAAATGCAATCATTTGGTTTACACACTTCATGGCGATGGCGAATTGCAAGAAGGTCAAAACTGGGAAGCCATAATGTATGCGTCTGCAAAAAAAGTAGACAATCTTATTGCTACAATTGACCTCAACGGAAAACAAATAGACGGTACCACCGACGAAGTTTTGAACATGGGTAGCATCAGAGCAAAATTTGAAGCCTTCGATTGGGAGGTTATTGACATAAAAGAAGGAAACAACATCGAAGCCATTATTGCAGGAATGACCGACGCGAAATCCAGAACCGGAAAAGGAAAACCAATTTGCGTTTTATTGCATACCGAAATGGGTAATGGCGTAGATTATATGATGTATTCTCACGCTTGGCACGGAAAAGCACCAAACGATGCGCAGTTAGAAAACGCTTTAGGACAGAATTTGGAAACTTTAGGGGACTATTAAAAATAATTATGAATTTTAAATTATGAATTATGAGTTTTCATAATCATTCAATTTTTTAATCATTCAATCTTCAAATTAAGAAATGAAAAAATATACAAACACAGGTAGCAAAGACACACGTTCAGGTTTTGGTGCTGGAATGACAGAATTAGGACAAAAAAACGAAAACGTAGTGGCTCTTTGTGCCGATTTAATAGGCTCTTTGAAATTTGACGATTTCAAAAAAAATCATCCAGAACGCTTTTTTCAAATCGGAATCGCAGAAGCCAACATGATTGGAATTGCTGCCGGATTAACTATTGGTGGAAAAATTCCGTTTACTGGAACTTTTGCTAACTTTTCTACAGGAAGAGTTTACGATCAAATTCGTCAAAGTGTGGCTTATTCTGATAAAAATGTAAAAATTTGTGCATCGCACGCTGGTTTAACACTAGGAGAGGATGGCGCAACACATCAAATATTAGAAGATATTGGGCTCATGAAAATGTTGCCAGGAATGACTGTAATTAATACTTGCGATTACAATCAAACCAAAGCAGCAACGCTAGCCATTGCAGATTATCATGGTCCAGTTTACCTGCGTTTTGGTCGTCCAGTTGTGCCTAACTTTATGCCCGCCGACGAGAAATTCGAAATAGGAAAAGCCATATTATTACAAGAAGGAAAAGATGTAACTATTGTTGCCACTGGACATTTGGTTTGGGAAGCATTAATCGCTGCAGAAGCATTAGAAGCCAAAGGAATTTCTGCAGAAGTGATTAATATTCACACCATTAAACCATTAGACGAAGCAGCAATATTAAAATCGTTAGCAAAAACTAAATGTATTGTTACTGCCGAAGAACACAACATTCTTGGTGGATTAGGCGAAAGCGTTTCGAGAGTTTTATCTTTAAACAATCCATCTCCTCAAGAATTTGTTGCTGTAAATGATAGTTTTGGCGAAAGTGGAACTCCAGAACAATTGATAGACAAATACAAATTAAATAATCGAGCAATTGTTGAGGCTGTAGAAAGAGTTATTAAAAGAAAATAATTATTTTTCTAGCCACAAAAAATCCCGCTAATTAGCGGGATTTTTTGTATATTGTTAATGACAATTTAGGTCACGATATTTTCGTAATCGTGTGGCGGTTGTATAATCTAAAGCACAGTCTGGAACTCCTTGTCTTTCGTCTACATAAGGAGTTAGCGGATTGTCGATTGCAACCCCACTAAACGGATAATATCTAAGAATATGGTTAGGATCCAAAGGGTTTACATAACTAATTTCTGTTTTAGTTAACACGTTATCATTATCATCATCAAAATCAACATAATCTGGTTTTCCATCTCCATCGGTATCGTCGTCAAGCACGGTTAGGTAGCCATCTGGAACACTACCAACCGTTGTTCCTCGAATATCTTCTAGATAGGACGGAATTCCGTCTCCATCTTGATCTAGCCTATTTACAGCTAACAATTTAAAACTAAAAATTAGTGAAGAATAAGATGGGATTGCTGTACTTGGCGATAATGAATAATAAGCCAAAGCAGAAGGCAAAAACATAACCCCTGCACCGTAGCCTGAGTATTGATAGGTACCATCAGAATTGGTTAAAACAGTACCCGATTTAAATTGAGGGAAAATTTCACTCCAACCTCTAACTACATTCTCGAGTCCAAAAAAAGTTTGTGGATTATAGTTAGAATCGAATGGGGTTACCGTTGTTGTACTTACATTTTCTAATACAACTCCTCTGTATGCAGTTAATATTTGATCTACACTACAAGGCGATTGCCCTGTTCCTGCACTGAGTTTAAGATAATATATTTTGTAATCGATTCCGCCAGCGGTTATTGTTCTGGACAATAAATCAGCACGATTCCAAATGGCAGAGGCATTGCCTAGGGCAACGACTGGATAATCAGTTACATTAAATGCAGTATCGTAGGTAATGGAATGTGTTTTTAAATACGTTTCTATATCGGATATATCAGTAGCATATTGAGTGGCATAATCCCGAATAGGAACAGTTGTGACTGCTGAATCGCTTTTGGAACATTTCGGAAATATATAAAATACTGAAACGAGAAAAATTATTTTTAAAAATTTATTCATTTTTTATTAAAATTTAAGTGCGCAAGATACAATATTGATTTATTTTTGTAAACACTTTAACGTTGTTTTTAGAAAAATTATGAGAGTTGACAAATACTTGTGGTGCATTCGCTACTACAAAACCCGAAATATGGTTACCGAAGCCTGCAAAAAAAATCATATCACGGTCAATGGACTTGTGGCAAAACCATCGAAAGAAGTGTTTGCTACGGATAAAATTACGTTCAGAAAAGATCAAATTACACAAATAATTTTGGTTTTGGACATTCCAGAAAGTCGAGTTGGCGCAAAATTAGTCAATCTGTATCGAAAAAACGAAACTCCTGCCGAGGCTTTTGAACATTTGGAGTTATTAAAACTATCGAAAGAACATTACCGAAAAAATGGCGAAGGTCGCCCTACCAAAAAAGACCGTCGCGATTTAGACGATTATGGAACTGAAATTAAATCTTGAATTTGAAACCTATATATAATGTATAAAACCGAAATATTGAATCATCAGCAAATTGAGCATAAAACAAAACGAATTGCTTATCAAATCTTCGAAACTTTTGTAGATGAACAAGAAATTGTGATTGCTGGAATATCGTCGAATGGTTATGTTTTTGCGAAAAAAATTTCAAAATCGCTTCAAGAAATTTCTACTCTAAAAGTAATTTTGTGCGAAGTCTATATTGATAAACAAAATCCGAGTAATGAAATTACAACTTCAATTTCTGAAAAAGAATATCAAAACAAAGGATTAGTTTTGGTCGATGATGTTTTGAATTCAGGAACAACGCTTGTGTATGCTGTGAAACACTTTTTGAATGTTCCACTAAAGAAATTTAAAACTGCGGTTTTAGTCGACAGAAACCATAAAAAATATCCAGTAAAGGCTGATTTTAAAGGAATTTCACTTTCGACATCGCTAAACGAAAACGTTCAAGTTGTTTTTGAAAACCAAACAAGTTACGCACATTTAAACGATTAGTTTCTCTATTTCTTGAACAATTTCTGATGGAGTTTTATCATCTACATAAATTATTGAATTACATTTATTATAGAAAAAACTTCTCTCAAAAAGGTGAATTGCAATAAATTCTTTAATTTCTTCACCGGTTTTATCTTGAAGTAAAGGTCTTTTCGATTTTTCAGTTTTTAGTCTCTCAAATAAAGTATCTACAGATGCTTTCAAATAAATAGAAATGACATCGTTTTGAATTAAAAATTCATGATTGTTAGCATAACATGGCGTTCCTCCTCCTGTACTAAAAATTATATTTTGATTGGTCTGCATTAATTCACTAAAAACTTGATGTTCTAGTTTCCTAAAATAAACTTCTCCCTTTTTATCGAAGATTGATTTTATTGAATCGTTTTCTATTTTTTCGATTTCAGAATCCAAATCAACAAAATCTATTTTTGTATTTTGAGACAACAATTCACCAATTATAGACTTTCCAGAACCCATATATCCTACTAAAACTATTTTCATATTGCAAATAAATTCCTATAAATAAGATGATTAGAAATAAAATTAAAAAAAAGACAAATTTAAAATAATTTTGCTTGAAAATTAAATAAAAACTTATTATATTTGCACCCGCATTGAAGGAATAAAATTAGACTCGATAGCTCAGTTGGTAGAGCACATCACTTTTAATGATGGGGTCCTGGGTTCGAGCCCCAGTCGGGTCACATTTTTTTACTTCTTTATGCAAAGACTCGATAGCTCAGTTGGTAGAGCACATCACTTTTAATGATGGGGTCCTGGGTTCGAGCCCCAGTCGGGTCACAAAAGTCGAGCAAATTGTTCGACTTTTTTATTTTTAAGTCATCGGCCTCGTGGAGAAACGGTAGACTTGCCAGCTTGAGGGGCTGGTGCTCGCAAGGGCGTGTGGGTTCAAATCCCACCGAGGTCACAAAAAACCATTAAAACGCTAATTATTAACGTTTTAATGGTTTTTAATTTTATGTTTATAATAACAAAAAATATTTTTAATTTTTACTTGTAAATAAAATTTCAATCAAATAATACTATTCGCAACTATAAATTACAAATTTTATATTTTTTATCTCTAAATCTTTGAAACTTTGTAACTTTGTGACTTTGTATCTTAAAAAGAATGAATTTCCAAGTAGTATCCGATTATAAGCCCAAAGGCGACCAACCGCAAGCAATTGAAAAATTGACTCAAGGAATTATTGATGGCGAAAAATACCAAACTTTACTTGGTGTTACTGGCTCTGGAAAAACATTTACAGTTGCCAATGTTATCGAAGAAGTGCAAAGACCAACATTAATTTTGGCTCATAATAAAACTTTGGCAGCGCAATTGTATTCAGAATTCAAACAATTTTTCCCTAATAATGCGGTAGAATATTTTGTTTCCTACTACGATTATTACCAACCCGAAGCCTTCATGCCGGTTACTGGAGTTTTTATCGAAAAAGATTTATCCATCAACGAAGAATTAGAGAAAATGCGAATGTCCACAGTGGCATCCCTCCTATCTGGTCGTCGGGATATTGTGGTGGTTTCTTCGGTTTCGTGTTTATATGGAATCGGAAATCCAACTGAATTTCAAAGAAATATAATTCCTGTAGAAGTCGGGCAGGTTATATCTCGAACCAAATTATTGCATCAATTGGTGCAAAGTTTGTATTCCAGAACCGAAATGGATTTTACGCCAGGAAATTTCAGAATAAAAGGCGATACGGTCGATATTTATCCGAGTTATGCCGATGATGCTTTTCGGATTCATTTTTTTGGAGATGAAATCGAAGAAATTGAAAGTTTTGATGTAAAAACATCGAAAATTATCGAAAAATTTGAAAAACTGACCATTTATCCAGCCAATATGTTTGTTACTTCGCCAGACGTTTTGCAAAATGCCATTTGGGAAATTCAGCAAGATTTAGTCAAACAAGTCGATTATTTCAAGGAAATTGGCAAACATCTCGAAGCCAAAAGATTGGAAGAACGAACCAATTTCGATCTAGAAATGATTCGAGAATTGGGATATTGCTCCGGAATCGAAAACTATTCGAGATATCTTGATGGTCGAACAACTGGCGCAAGACCTTTTTGTTTACTCGATTATTTTCCTAAAGATTATTTGATGGTTGTTGACGAGAGTCATGTAACGCTTTCGCAAGTTCACGCCATGTATGGAGGCGACAGATCTCGAAAGGAAAATTTGGTCGAATATGGTTTCCGTTTGCCAGCCGCAATGGACAACAGACCGTTGAAATTTGATGAATTTGAAGCCATGCAAAATCAAGTCATTTATGTTTCGGCAACGCCAGCCGATTATGAATTACAAAAAACCGATGGCGTTGTTATTGAGCAAGTGATCCGTCCAACGGGATTGTTGGATCCCATTATAGAAATTCGTCCGAGTTTAAACCAAATCGATGATTTAATAGAAGAAATTCAGATTCGTGCCGAGATCGATGAGCGCGTTTTGGTTACCACTTTAACCAAAAGAATGGCGGAGGAACTGGCAAAATATCTAACAAAAGTTGATATTCGTTGCCGTTATATTCATTCGGAAGTCGATACTTTGGAGCGAATAGAAATCATGCAAGATTTACGAAAAGGAATTTTTGATGTTTTAATCGGAGTAAATTTACTTCGCGAAGGATTGGATTTACCCGAAGTTTCGTTGGTTGCAATTTTAGATGCCGATAAAGAAGGTTTTTTACGAAGTCATCGTTCACTAACACAAACTATTGGTCGTGCCGCTCGAAACCTGAACGGAAAAGCCATAATGTATGCCGATAAAATTACGGCAAGTATGCAAAAAACCATCGACGAAACCAATTACCGACGAACCAAACAAATTAATTTCAATACAGCGAATAATTTGATTCCGATGGCTTTGAATAAAAAAATTGAAAGTGCTTTTACTAAAAATCCTTTAGCAGATTATGAATTAGGATACTCTACAGGAACTATTGCTGCCGAACCAGAAACCGAATATTTATCGAAAAACGAATTCGAAAAACGAATTCGTGAAAAACGCAAAAACATGGAAAAAGCAGCAAAAGATTTAGATTTTATGCAAGCCGCCAAATTACGTGACGAAATAAAGGCTTTGCAGGAAAAAATTTAGAAAATTATTCTTTCAAAAAACCATATTCGTACACTTTTGGTCTCAATTTATTTTCTAAATACTGTAGTCGCAATCGAAGTTCTTTTATGGTTTTCATATACCTTAAATCCTCGCTCTTGTTATTCATTTTTCCAGATTCGTTTCGACCCTGAAAATATTCTCTAATATCGTATAACGATGCATTAACATTGCAATTTGGCTGTTCGTGAAAATATTCGTAAACTAATCGTCCAGCTTTGAAAACATTTTTGGCGTCTTCGGAAAACTCTAAAGCGGTTGTTCTGGGTTCTTTGGTGTTTTCGAACAATAGTGGTTCGGATACGATATACGAATCGGTTTTTGCTTCTATAAAATTAGTCATAAAATTGCTTTCGAACTTTTCGTGCGATCCAACCTCGTATTCCGTAAACGGTATCCAGTTATTAGTGCCATATTTTGACTGAATATTATTGCTAAAAAGTGTATATGCCAAACAATCGTTTTGAAACTCCAAGTCCGTTTGCCAACCATCATTAGGGTACAAAAATTGGTCTCTGTCATTAAGCCAAGTAGCGGCAATACATTTGCGAACAGCAAAATAAACAACAACTTCTATAAGATTTTCTTCGGTAATTGTTGTATGTCGACCTCCTGAAATTTTTGGTCTATTAAAATCATCAATAAATAAAGCGTTTTGATGTTGAAAATCATTTCCAATAGAACTCATGTGCCCAATAGGAAGTTCATCAATATATTTTGATTTCTTCTTTTCTATTAATGTACTTATAAATTTAGAATCATCGTATGAATAAATAGTTTTAGTACCTATATTATTACCGTTTTTATCGAATATGTCAGTAATACAATTTTCAAATTTTTCTTTTTTATTTGTATTCCAAATCATAAAACCAATTGGAAATTGCCCTGTTACATTATCAAAAGTATTCGCAGGAACAATAAACATTTTTTGCAATTTTGCTTCAAAATTTTTTCTGAAATCTAAAAAATTCGGGGCTTGCTGAATTTTCAACTTTGAAAATTCAGCAAGCCCGCATCCTCCGATTTCGCGATAAATTCTCATAAAAAATTGTGCGAAAAGTTCCCCGCTTGCTTTTCCTAAATATTTCTGATATTTCTGATGAACATTAGTTTTTTGAATATTTTTTCTCCCTTTGCCAATTCTTGAATCGCCTTCTGCATATGGTGGGTTGATATATAGTAATAACTTTTTTCGCTTTTCTGGATTATTAATAATAAGTTGCAGCGGGTCGGGTAGCTTGGTAAAATCGTCGTTCAAAAAATCGAACTGAAACACATGGTCTTCGAGCATATTGGCACCATTTTTTATTCGATCTTTCATTACGTCCACATCTTGTGTGTCGAGTGTAGATGCCCAAATGTTGTATTTGTTGGTTAACCCCGCCAATAAATTGCCTGTTCCTGCTGCACAATCCCAAACATAGTATTGGTCTTGCCAATCGTCGCCCAGCACGTCGGCAATATATTTTTGAGATAATTCGACCCAAATTTGAGGCGTAAAAAAACTACCTTTTCGCTCTCGCACATCTTGTGGAACGAGCAAATCGCGTCGTCCAACAATATAATCCCAATATTCTTCGTTGGGTGGTCGGTTGTATTTGTTCCAAAACTGGTTGTGCGCTTTTTGTTGGTCATTAAACCCTGTGGTTTGAAAACTAAACATGCCAGATTGTTGCAGTTTTTTATCGAGTTGATAATAATCTCTTTTTAGCAGTACAAAAAGTTTGTCTTTTAGAGTCTCGTTTTCTAGCGATAGTATATCGGCAAGGTAAAAATCGCCATCAATAATGCCGTTTTTTTTCAAAATTTCCCAATCGACTGCAATAGTTGGTTTTACGGTTGTGAGCCATTTGTTGTAAATAACCATAAAATTGTTTTTGTCAATTTTTATTTTGGAAGTGCTGGATTTTCCAAAAACAAAGTTTATTTTTATAAACTCTTGTAAATCGGCATGGTCATTATCAAAATCGAAAAGCATGGAATTGTTTTCGATCGTAGTTTTTACTTTTTCGTAAACTTGTTTAAATTCTTTGGTATCGTAATTAGATGGAGTTACGGTCCAATTAAAATCATTGATATAAAAAATATCGTGAATATCGTTATAAGGAATAAATGCCATTTTTTGAGCATCGAAAGCACCCAGATATGCGGGAGGCAAATATTTGTCGAACGTTCGGGCTTTGCCAATAGTGAGAATTAGTTGCACAATAGATTTGAAAATATCGGATTTGCCTTTTTTGGCTTCTGCCCAAAGCAGCGATTCGGTGTCAAAAAGTTGATTTTGCTTCGAGTCTTTTTTTTGTGAACTTATACAAAAATCGACATTCCCAATAATTTTTGTTCCATCAAATACCGCAAAGTAATCGTGAGCAATTTTGTTTTTTAACTCCTCTTCTCTAATGTTTCCGTATGACATTTTACTGATTTATTGTTCGATTTAAAAAATCTAGTTTAACTGCTCCTCAAAAATACAAATTAATTCTACTTCAAACTTGCCAAACTCTGTTCTAGTGTTGCAATATTTGCTAGAGCATCTGCTTCTTTTTTACGTTCGTTGGCTATAATTTCGGGTTTTGCATTAGCAACGAATTTTTCGTTAGATAATTTTATTTGCACAGATTTCAAAAAACCTTGAGCATAAACCAATTCGGTTGAAAGTTTTGCAATTTCGGCTTCAACATCGATATTTCCAGAAATCGGAATGAAATATTCGTTAGATTTTGTTCTAAAAGTCAATGCTGCATCTACTTTTTCAGAAACATATTCTAAACTTGTGATATTGCCAAGTTTCAAAATAATTGAATCAAAATGTGTTGAAGTTTTTTCGTTATTAATAATTTTTAAATCGATTGCCTCTTTTTGAGCAATATTTTTTTCTTTTCTAATTGTTCTAATTCCTGAAATAACTTCTGAGGTAAATTCGAAATTGTCTATTAAAGTTGCATCGAACGAGGTCATTTTTGGATATTCAGCAATAATCAAGGCTTCTGCTGGTGTTCTTTCTTTTATCAAATGCCAAATTTCTTCGGTCAAAAACGGCATAAACGGATTCAATAATTTTAGGTTAACTTCGAGAATTTCAATTGCTTTTGCAAATGTAACACTATCGATTGGTTGTTGATACGCTGGTTTTATCATTTCGAGAAACCAAGAACAAAAATCGTCCCAAACCAGTTTATAGGTCGTCATTAAAGCATCGGACAAACGGTATTTTTCGAAACTATCATCGATTTCTATTAGTGTTTTTTGCAATTTATTTTCGTACCATTCAACTGCAACTTTGCTCGATTCGGGTTGCGGAATTGTGGTTGAAACTTCCCAACCTTTTATTAATTTGAAAGCGTTCCAGATTTTATTTGTAAATGCTTTTCCGTTGTTGCACAATTCTTCATCAAACATAATATCGTTTCCTGCCGATGAACTCAAAAGTAAACCAACACGAACACCATCTGCACCAAATTTTTCTATTAAACCAAGTGGGTCTGGAGAATTTCCAAGAGATTTACTCATTTTCCGACGTTGCGAATCACGAACCAAACCAGTTAAATAGACGTTTTTGAATGGTTTTTGACCCGTATATTCATATCCAGCAATTATCATTCTTGCAACCCAGAAAAATAAAATATCTGGACCAGTAACCAAATCATTTGTTGGGTAATAATATTTAAAATCTTCGTTTTCTGGATTCATAATGCCACCAAAAACCGACATTGGCCACAACCAAGACGAAAACCAAGTATCGAGTGCATCGGCATCTTGACGTAAATCCGAAGTTTGAAGTTGAGAATTTGAAGTTTTAGTTTTGGCTAAAATTAATGCTTCTTCTATAGATTCTGCGACTACAAAATCTTCTTTTCCGTTACCATAAAAATAAGCAGGAATCTGTTGTCCCCACCACAATTGACGCGAAATATTCCAATCACGAATGTTTTCTAACCAATGTCTGTATGTATTTTCGAAACGTTTTGGGTGCAACACAATTTCGTCTGATTCTAAAACCGATTTTATTGCTGGTTTTACCAAATCTTCCATTCTCAAAAACCATTGATCGGACAATCTTGGCTCAATAACGGCTTTGGTTCTTTCTGATGTTCCAACTTTATTCAAATGAATTTCCGTTTTGGCTAAAGCACCTATTTTTTCAAGTTCTAATGCGATTTCTGCACGAACTACAAATCTATCTTTACCTTGATAATGCAATCCAAAACTGTTTAGAGTTGCATCCTCATTTAGAATGTCAATGATTTCTAGATTATGTTTTTCTCCCAATGTTTTGTCATTCATATCGTGGGCTGGCGTTACTTTTAGGCAACCTGTTCCGAACTCGATATCTACATATTCGTCTTCTATTATTGGAATTATTCTACCACAAATTGGAACAATTGCTTTTTTACCTTTCAAATGTAAAAATCGCTCATCGTTTGGATTAATACAAATTGCAGTATCTCCAAAAATTGTCTCTGGACGAGTTGTTGCAACAGTCAAAAATTCATCAGAATCTTGAATTTTGTATTTTATAAAGTATAATTTACCATTTTGTTCCTCGAAAATAACTTCTTCGTCCGATAGTGTGGTTTTGGCTTCTGGATCCCAGTTGACCATTCGGTAACCACGATAAATTAGTCCTTTATTATACAAGTCAACAAACGATTTTATAACTGACGCAGACATGTCAGGATCCATAGTAAATTTTGTGCGTTTCCAGTCACATGAACATCCTAATTGCTTGAGTTGTTCAAGAATTGTTCCTCCATATTTATCTGTCCAAGCATAGGCATGAACCAAAAATTCTTCACGGGTTAAATCGTTTTTATTGATTCCTTCGGATTTTAGTTTGGCTACAACTTTGGCTTCGGTTGCGATCGATGCGTGATCGGTTCCAGGTACCCAACAAGCATTGAAACCTTTTAGTCGTGCACGACGAATCAAAACATCTTGGATTGTGTTGTTCAGCATGTGTCCCATGTGCAAAACGCCTGTTACGTTTGGTGGAGGAATTACGATTGTGTAAGGCGTGCGATGATCCGGTTTAGATGAAAAATAGTCATTTTTCATCCAATAGTCGTACCATTTTTGTTCAGTTTCTTTTGCGTTGAATTGTGCTGGAATTGTCATTTTTGTGTTGAATTTTGGGTTTTTAGCCCCGATAGAAACGAAAATCCTTTTCTTTTTTTTCAAAAGAAAAGATTGAAGTGGATAGCGGGAAATGGCTCCAAAAAAAAATAAATTTTAGTTTGGTATGTTTTTTGTAATCTTGCAAAAGTAATTATTCGTATTGTATAAAAAAAGAGATTTTTGTATTTGTACATTAATTAAAATAAAGTAATTTTACTGTGATTAAATTTTTTGATTATGAAAAGTATAGTTTTAGTTTTGATGTTTGTAAATGTTTTCATTTTTGCCCAAAAAGGTCCAAAAATTGAATTTTTGAATAAAGACAATACCATTGATTATGGTACTGTAAATAAGGAGACCGATAGCGGATTACGAACTTTTGAGTTTAAAAATACAGGCGATGCTCCTTTGATTATTAGCAATGTGCAATCTACTTGCGGTTGCACGGTTCCTACAAAACCGACTGAACCTATTTTACCTGGAAAAATGGGTAAAATTGATGTGAAATACAATATGAATCCTGGGACAATTCGAAAAACTATAACTGTAGAATCGAATGCTGTGAATTTCGAAAATGGTGTAGTGAAACTTACTATAAAAGGCGAAGTGTTTGTAAAAAAAGAAGTTAGCCCTTTGGAAAAGAAAAAATCGATGTTGGAATAATTATAGTTTTACAAGGCATCTTTGAGTTGAAATTTAAATTTTATTTGTTTATTATTGCGTTCCACAATAATATATATCGATGTTCTTTCGTCGGATTTTAATAATTCGTTAATTTCTTGTAAAGAATATCGATACACTTCTTCTTTATTAATTTCGATTATTATATCGTCTTTTTTGAGACCAATCGCTTCGGCAGGAGAATTTTTTCTAATGCTCGCAATCTTAAAAATAGGTTTTAAATCGAATTTATATCTAAAATTCGTTATTTTGTCTGAATTTATATCAAAGTTTATACCACCTGCTAGAGTGTTTCTAATTTCTTCGGTTCCTTTAACCCATTGTAAACCATCTTGTTGAATTTCTATTCCGCTTTTATTAAAATTAAAAGGCAAGTTGAAATTGGCATTCTTTTTAAAATAAATTTTTTCTCCCAAATAATCATAAACAACATCAAAACGTTTTAGTATTTCGGCACCTATTGAACCTTCTCTTCCTTCGGAAATACTAGATTTCTTTACGTCTAGAGTGTCGGGAAATGAAACTATTGGGTTATTAAACTGAAATTCATTGAATGCTACTTTTTTTATTTTGGCACGTTTTCCAAAAATGGCTCCGCTAAAACCATGACCCAAATAATCAATAATATTTTTCGATGGAACTTTAAAATTATTTTTTAAATTCTGAAAAAGCCAAAAAGCATCGCTATTGCCCGAATCGATTAGTAAATTTGTACTTATCAAATCATCATCTAATGTTAGTTTTGTTTCTATTACTGGTTTCGAATTTTGGATTTTGATAGATTGTGAAATAAATTTTTCGCTTAATTTTTTTCTGATTTTTAAATCGTTTTTATAAATAATTATTCTGTTTTTTTGGTAATCTGTTTCGACCATATAATTTATAAAAAAATTATAACCAATAATTCCGTTTACAGGAATTCCTACTTGCGATGATAAATTAAAATTTTGGTCTAAAACAATATATACAATATGATTTGTGTCTCGAAAATTTTTAATTGTCAAGGTATTATTAGAGGATTTTAATCCTTCGACAAATTCGTCGTTTCCAAAACCCTTGAGTTTAATTTTTTGGACATTTTCAAAACTAATTTCTTGTTTATCATCCAAACTAAAAAGTATCGTTTCTTTTACTCCCGTATCTAACAAAAAGTTAAGTTCTACTCCATTTACATTAATTGGAATAAAAATCAGATTGTTAATCGATTTAAACGGAATTACTATTTTTTGCTTGTTGTTTGTAAACTGAAACCCGTCTTGCGAAAAACCATTTACAAACAAAATTGAAATCAAAAAAGTTAATAGTCGAGTTTGTTTCATTAATTAATTTTCTATAAAATTATAAAAATAATTCAATTTTTGCTTTTTTTATATCGATATAAAACAAAAAATAATTGGCTCTACCAAAAAAAAAATGCAATTTTGTACTCAAAACAAATACATCATGCCAAATGTTTCTAATAAAGGAAAACAAATGCCCGAATCGCCAATCCGAAAATTGGTTCCCTATGCTGATATTGCTAAGAAAAAAGGTAATAAAGTATATCATCTAAACATTGGTCAACCCGATATAAAAACTCCCGAGGTTGCCTTAAACGCAGTTAAAAATGCAGAAATAAAAGTTTTAGAATACAGCCATTCGGCAGGTTTTGAAAGTTACAGAATTAAATTATCTCAATATTATAAAAAACATACTATATCCGTAGATGTTTCGGATATAATTATAACCACTGGCGGATCCGAAGCCTTGCTTTTTGCTATGGGAAGTATTGTAGATCAGGGCGACGAAGTAATTATTCCTGAACCATTCTATGCTAACTACAACGGATTTTCCACTGCATCTGGAGCAATTGTAGTTCCAGTTATTTCAACCATCGAAACTGGTTTTGCCTTACCGCCAATTTCCGATTTCGAGAAATTAATTACACCAAAAACAAAAGCAATTCTGATTTGTAATCCCGGAAATCCAACTGGATATTTATATGCTCAAGACGAAATTTTGCAACTAGCAGCATTGGTCATAAAACACGATATTTTTTTGATTGCCGACGAAGTGTATCGCGAATTCATTTACGATGGCGACAAACACTATTCTGTAATGAATATTGAAGGATTAGAGCAACATGCCATTATGATTGATTCTGTATCAAAACGTTACAGCATGTGTGGTGCTCGAATTGGGTGTATTGTTTCCAAAAACAAAGAACTTATGGCGACTGCAATGAAATTTGCACAAGCCCGATTGAGTCCACCAACATTTGCGCAAATTGCTAGCGAAGCGGCACTAGATACTCCACAAAGTTACTTCGATGAGGTTATCGAAGAATATCACGAGCGTCGAGATACACTAATACATGAACTTCAAAAAATTGATGGAGTTGTTGTTACAAAACCAAAAGGTGCTTTTTATTGTATTGTACAACTTCCTGTGGACAATGCAGACAAATTTGCGCAATGGCTACTCGAAAGTTACGATTATAATAAAGAAACTGTAATGGTTGCTCCTGCTGCAGGATTCTATTCTACCAAAGGAGTTGGTCTCAACGAAGTTCGTATTGCTTATGTTCTTAAAAAAGAAGATTTGATTCGCTCCGTAGAAATTCTAAAAAATGCATTAGGAGTTTACAATTCTTTATAAATTTTGATGATAAAATTTAAATGAATTAAAATAGAATTTCTGCAAATACAATTGATTTTTATATTTAACTTTGTACCACAATTTTTGTACACAAAAAAGTAATACTTGAATGAAAAATAAAGAAAATTTTCAAGATGAAATTGGAAATAATCATATCGCAACAAGTGCACAAAATCCAATTCGGGAAGATGCATTTGACAAAACCGACGAAGAAAAAATTGCTTCTATTAAAAAAGATGTAGAACACATTTTGCAAACTCTAGGAATGGACTTGCAAGACGACAGCATTCATGGAACACCAAATCGAGTTGCAAAAATGTTTGTTAAAGAACTTTTTGGAGGACTAAATCCTGCAAAAAAACCAACCGCTTCTACTTTCGAGAACAACTACAAATATGGTGAAATGCTGGTAGAAAAAAACATAGTTGTTTACTCCACTTGCGAACATCACCTTTTGCCAATCATTGGTCGAGCGCATGTTGGATATATTTCGAATGGCCGTGTAATTGGGCTTTCCAAAATGAATCGAATTGTGGAATATTATTCGAAAAGACCTCAAGTTCAGGAACGATTAACCATGCAAATTGTACAAGAATTGCAAATTGCACTTGGAACTCAAGATGTTGCTTGTGTGATTGATGCTAAGCATTTATGCGTGAACTCTCGTGGGATAAAAGATATCGAAAGCAGCACAGTAACCTCTGAATTTGGTGGGAAATTTAAAAATTTGGAAACCCGTAGAGAATTTTTGGATTATATTAAATTAGAAACGAAGTTTTAAATTAAGGTTAAAATAAAAAAGGTTGAGACTGAGATTGAGTTAAAAAAAGTCGATTTTAATTCATAAAACCTAGCCCTGATGGAAGGGAAAATCCTTTTTTTAAATAATTAATTTTTCATTAATTATTTAAAAAAAGATTGGAATGAGAGCAGGATAAGGCTTCGAAAAATATAAATAAAATGCCAAAATACAAAGAAAATTCGCTAAAAATATACAACTCGCTTTCGGGCGAAAAAGAAACATTTATTCCAATTCACGAAGGAAATGTTGGCATGTATGTTTGTGGCCCAACCGTTTATAGCAATGTACATTTAGGGAACGTAAGAACATTTATGTCGTTTGACGTTGTTTATAGATATTTTTTGCATTTGGGTTATAAAGTTCGATATGTTCGAAACATTACCGATGTTGGTCATATTGTTGATGATGTTGATGATGGCGAAGATAAAATCGCAAAAAAAGCCCGAATCGAAGAGTTGGAACCAATGGAAATTGTGCAACGCTACACTGTAGATTTTCATGATGTTTTGAAGGCATTTAATTTTTTGCCACCGAGTATTGAGCCAACAGCAACTGGACATATTGTTGAACAAATAGAAATTGTAAAAAAAATAATAGACAAGGGTTTAGCCTACGAAACTAATGGATCAGTATATTTTGATGTTGTGAAATACAACGAAACAAATAATTACGGTATCTTGAGCGGTCGAAACATCGAGGATATGCAAAACAATTCCCGCGAACTCGATGGGCAATCCGACAAAAAAAATGCTCAAGATTTTGCACTCTGGAAAAAAGCCGAACCACAACATATAATGCGTTGGCCTTCGCCTTGGAGCGATGGTTTTCCGGGTTGGCATTTGGAGTGTACCGCAATGAGTACCAAATATTTGGGTAATCATTTTGATATTCATGGAGGCGGAATGGATTTAAAATTTCCTCATCATGAATGCGAAATTGCTCAAAATGAAGCCTACACAAACCAAACTCCCGTAAATTTTTGGATGCACGCCAATATGCTTACTCTTAACGGCAAAAAAATGTCGAAATCGACTGGTAATAATATTTTGCCAGGCGAAATCTTGACGGGTAAAAATGAATTTTTAAGCAAAGCATTTTCAGCATCGGTGGCACGATTTTTTATGCTTCAGGCACATTATAGAAGCAATTTAGATTTTTCCGATGATGCAATTCTAGCCGCCGAAAAAGGTTTCGGCAGATTAATGGATGCCATTGATATCCTAAAAAACATAGAAAATTTCAGCATTTCAGAAACTACATCAATAGATATTAGTTCTTTGAAAAAAAGTTGTTACGATGCCATGAACGATGATTTTAATACTCCTATTTTAATATCTCACCTTTTTGAAGGGGTTCGTTTTATAAATTTATTGAAAGAAAATAAAGAAACAATTACAGAATTGGATTTAAAAAGATTTTCAGCATTAATGAACTCATTTGTTTTTGATGTTTTAGGATTGGAAGACGAAAAATCAACTTCTAATCAGAATAAAAAACTAGATGATGTAGTAAATTTGCTGATTTCAATGCGAAAACAAGCCCGAGATGACAAAGATTTTGCATTATCCGATAAAATAAGAAATCAACTTTTGACCATTGGAATTCAATTGAGAGATGGAAAAGAAGCAACAAGTTTTAGTGTGAGTTAATACAAAGATTGAAGTTGAGTAAATGTTAAAACAATATGATTTCGAAAATAATAATCTATCCATTTTTGTTGTTCATTCGGTTTTATCAATCTGCAATTTCGCCCTTTTTTCCATCTGTTTGCAGGTATCAGCCAACTTGCTCTAGTTATACTTTTGAGGCATTACAAAAACACGGGTTAATTTATGGTGGATTTTTAAGTATTAAACGAATATTGAGTTGTCATCCTTGGGGAGGAAAAGGCTATGACCCAGTACCCGAAAAAAACAAACAATAAGTTTTTTTTAACTCATTATTTAAGTTAAAAAACTATTTTTACAAAAATAAAAAAATATGTTACACACACTTGGTATCGTTTGGAATCCTAACGAAGGAATAGATTTAGGTTTTTTTGTAATTCGTTTTTACAGTTTAATGTTTGTAATAGCATTTGGTTTAGGCTGGTTGATTACTAAAAAAATATTCGAACGAGAAAACGAACCGATTGAAAAACTAGATTCTTTATTTATTTATACCGTTTTAGCAACACTTGTTGGAGCAAGATTAGGACATGTTATTTTCTATCAACCCGAACTTTTTCTTGATGATCCGTTAAGTGTTTTATTGCCATTTCGAACAAAACCTAATTTTGAATTTACTGGTTTTCAAGGACTTGCGAGCCACGGAGCAGCAATTGCAATAATAATTACAATGTATTATTTCAGTAAAAAAATTATGAAAAAACCAATCATCTGGATTTTAGACCGAATTGTAATTACAGTTTCGAGTGGTGCCGTTTTTGTAAGATTAGGGAATTTTTTTAATTCCGAAATATACGGTCACGAAACCTCTGGAAGCTCATTCTATGCTGTAAAATTCATCAAAGAAGAAGAATATTGGAAAAACCATAATGTGCAGCAAATTACACAAGCATCGTCAGTAAAAGAGGGCTATAATTTAATACAACACGATCCAAAATATACTCAAATACTTAACGAAATTCCTTATAGACATCCAGCACAATTATACGAAGCATTTTGTTATGTATTTGTTTTTATAATTCTTTTCTTCTTGTATTGGAAAACAGATTCTCGAAAAAAACCTGGGTTTATTTTTGGTGTTTTCATGATATTACTTTGGTCCGTTCGATTTGTAGTAGAGTTCATAAAACAAAGCCAAGGTGGTTTTGAGGGTTCTAATCCTATTTTATCTACTGGACAATGGTTGAGTATTCCAATGATTATAATAGGTATTTATTATACCTTCACTTCTAAAAAATCTGAAATGGTTTAGTGTTTAATTTTTATAAAACAAAAAAATACTACGAACTAATATGATATATTCAGGGATAAAATAAAAGTTCGAAAATCATAAAATGAATTACAAATCAGCATTAAAAAATAAAATCTTCGCAATAATTTCGCAAGCATCACAAGAACTTAATATAGAAAGTTATGTAATTGGAGGTTTTGTTCGTGATTTAATTCTAAAAAGAGATTTCAAAAAAGATATCGATATTGTTGCCATTGGATCTGGAATTGAGCTTGCGCTAAAAGTTTCTTCGTTATTACCAAAAAAACCAAAAGTTCAAGTTTTTAAAACCTACGGAACTGCCATGTTGCGTTATGAAGATACCGAAATTGAATTTGTTGGAGCCAGAAAAGAAAGTTATAATTTCGAATCCCGAAATCCAGTTATAGAAAACGGAACATTAGAAGACGACCAAAACCGTCGTGATTTTACCATAAATGCCTTAGCAATTTCATTAAATGCAGATAATTTTGGAAAATTATTAGATCCATTCAATGGGCTTTTAGATCTGGAAAACAAAATTATAAAAACCCCACTCGATCCAGACATTACTTTTTCCGACGATCCTTTGCGAATGCTTCGTGGTATTCGGTTTGCAACGCAATTAGGCTTTACAATCGAAGAAAACTCATTGAACTCCATAACTAAAAATGCATCGAGAATAAATATTATTTCTGGCGAAAGAATTGTCGATGAATTGAACAAAATCCTATTAACTACAAAACCATCTGTTGGATTTTTATTGCTTTTTAAAACGGGATTATTAGATCTAATTCTGCCAGAATTAACCGCATTAAACAACGTCGAGGAAATTGAAGGTCATACCCACAAAAATAATTTTTATCACACGCTGGAAGTTGTAGATAATATTTGTCCAAATACCGATGATGTTTGGTTGCGATGGTCGGCTTTATTGCACGATATTGGGAAAGCACCAACCAAAAAATTCAATAAAAAACAAGGTTGGACTTTTCATGGACATGAATTTTTGGGTGGAAAAATGGCAAAAAAAATCTTCGAAAGATTGCACATGCCTTTAAATAATAAAATGAAATTTGTCCAGAAAATGGTCATGATGAGTTCGCGACCAATTGTTTTGTCGGAAGATATTGTAACCGATTCGGCGGTTCGTCGTTTAGTTTTTGATGCTGGCGAAGATGTAGAAAATCTTATGACTTTGTGTGAAGCCGATATTACTACCAAAAACCCAAATAAATTTAAGAAATACCATAATAATTTCGAGATTGTTCGCAAAAAAATTGTTGAAGTCGAAGAACGAGATTCTATAAGAAATTTCCAACCACCAATTACTGGCGAAGAAATTATGGAAATATTCAATTTGCAACCTTCAAGAGAAATTGGAGTTTTGAAGGAAGCCGTAAAAGAAGCCATTCTGGAAGGAGAAATCCCAAATGAATATAAGGCGGCTTATGATTTTGTTTTGAAACGTGGAGCAAAATTAGGATTAGTAAAGGTTTAACAAATGTTATTTTCCTCGTTATTTTTAAATCATTAATTTTACAAAAAAACATTAAAAAATGTTCCTTAAAACCGTAAAAACTTCCTTAATTTTAGTCTATTTAGTAATTGTAGCCGGAGCATTAGTCAGGATGACAGGCTCGGGAATGGGTTGCCCAGATTGGCCAAAATGTTTTGGATATTATATTCCGCCAACCGATATTAAACAGTTATTATGGACACCAAATCATGAATATTCCGAAAATCAAGTCATTATAAAAGACGAAAAACTATTCGTTGCAAATTCTAATTTCAGAACCAATTCTGTGTTCGAACAAAGTCAGTTTAGACCTTATACCAAGCATGATTATGCTATTTTTAATGCCGTCGAAACTTGGATAGAATACATTAATCGATTGGTTGGTGCATTGGCCGGTTTAGCCGTTTTTGCAATGGCAGTTTTCTCGTTCAAATTCTGGAAAACCAATAAAAAAATCCCTTTACTTTCATGGTTATCTGTTTTTTTGATGGGATTGCAAGGTTGGTTGGGCGCACGAGTAGTATATTCGGTTTTAAATCCTGTAAAAATAACGATTCACATGATTGTGGCTTTGATTATTGTTGCAGTTTTATTATATATTATCAAAAAATCTAGCGGAAAAATATTAATTTTTAAGGAAGATCTTAAGTTCAAAAAAGTGTTATTTGTAACTCTAATATTAACCTTTTTTCAAATCATTTTAGGAACACAAGTCCGACAATATGTAGATGATCAGGTAAAGATTTTTGGTTACGACCAAATGCAAAAAGTTTTAGAAAATCCGATTGTAACTTTTTACATTCATCGCTCTTTTTCGTTGATAATCATGGGATTAAATCTGTTTTTGTTTTTAAGAAACCGAAAATTAAATCTTGGATTTAGGAAAATAAATTGGGTTTTAGGATTAATAGGAATCGAAATTTTGTCTGGAATGGCCATGTATTATTTAGATTTCCCGTACACCTCGCAGCCCATTCATTTAGTAATTGCTTCCTTATTATTTGGGGTTCAATTTTATTTATTTCTCGAAAATAATCAAAAAAAATCATATGAAAACATTTAAAATTCTAATACTTACCATACTAATGATAAACAATCTTGTTGCTCAAAATTTTGTTCCAAATAACGATTTAAGCAAAGTTACTTTTGCAATAAAAAATTTAGGCATAAATGTAAATGGAAGTTTTTCGGGAATAAAAGGTACAATTATTTTCGATTCTAAAGACTTAAATTCCAGCGAAATAAACATCTCGGTAAATACAAATTCCATAAATACCGATAATTCTGCAAGAGACAAACATTTGCGAAAAGACGAATATTTTGGAGTAGAAAAATTTCCGTTAATCACTTTCAAAAGCACAAAAATAAGTTCCTCAACACGATTAAATCGTTATAATATAGAAGGAAATTTGACCATAAAAGGAATTACAAAATCCATCAAATTCGAATTAATCGCAACCGAAAAAGACACTAATTTGGATCTAAAATGCAGTTTCGAAATAAATCGTCGTAACTTTAAGGTCGGAGGAAACAGTATGATTTTGTCAGATAATGTGAAAATGAATATTGCAATTATTGCAAAAAAATAAACTTAAACCAACTCTAGTTTAGTAGTTATTTCCTCTAAACTCGGCAATTTAATTTTATCAATAAGTTGATCTTCAAGCAAATTGACCCAAGATTTTATATATAAAATCGTATCGGATTTAAGGTTTCTGTTCAAAAAAGAAACGCCCATTTTGTTCAAAATATCGGTATCCGAAAGCCATTCTAAATGACGCAAATCTTGACGGGTAAACCCAAAATCCATCATTTTTTCTATAATCATATCCATTGGTAAACCAGAAGTTGGGCAATAATCTACTAATTGTTCCGACCAATCGCCGCGTTTTTCTATAGCATATTTCTGAATTTCGGCTCTAGAAAATGAGGTTATAGTTTGTGCCAAATTGCCACAATTACAACTTCCCATGTGCCCCCATTCGTAACGATTTCCGTTTTCGAGTTGTGTTGCCGTTTTACGTAAAGCATCGATAATTTTTAAAGATGGATTTGCCATTTGAATTTAATTTTAATTGCTGCTAGAAAAATAATTAAAACAAATATAAAAAGTAAAAAGAACAAATCAAGGTAAACAAATTGTAAATTTTAGTTACTTTTGCAACCCGACTATATTGTCATACTATTTGTTTACATTCATAAATGTCTAAACTTGCTGCTCAAGACAAATTTTTAGATTTGTCAGATTACGGAAGATCTTTTGGAAAATTTCTTGCCAATTCTCTCAAAAATACGGGCTTTACTCCTATTCATGTTACATTGCTTTTTGGGCTTTCTGGCCTAATTGCAATACTTTGTATTTTGCTTAATCACTACTTTTTTGCGGGTTTTTTTATTGTTTTAAAATCTGGAATTGATGCTGCCGATGGAGAACTCGCTAGGCTCAAAAACAAGCCCTCCTATATTGGTCGTTATTTGGATAGTGTATTTGATATTATTCTAAATTTTATGTTTCTAATGACCATTTGTTATGTCTCAAATTCAAGTATTGCGTTGGCTGTTTTGGCTTTTATTTGTATCCAACTACAAGGTACTTTATACAATTATTATTACCTAATTTTACGACATAATTCAATCGGCGGAGATTCTACCAGTAAAATTTTTGAGTACAAATCGCCTCGAGCGTTGCATGGCGAAAGTCAAAAATGGGTCGATATTTTGTTTAGAATTTACACGATAGTTTATGGTGTTTTCGACAAAATTATTCACTTTTTAGATCGAGATGCGTATAAAGTAAAAACGTTTCCAAACTCGTTTATGACTTTGGTTTCGATCTATGGATTAGGTTTTCAATTATTGATTATTGCCATAATGTTGCCTTTAGGATTAATAGAATTTATCATTCCATTTTTTATTTATTTTTCGATATTGATTATTTTATTGATTAGTATTCGGAAATTATTCTTTAAGATTTAAAGTCTTAAAAGAATAATTTCCGAATACTAAGAAAAGAACAAAACTGATAATTAAAAAAATAATTTACAATTTATAGTTATTTTTGCATTAAAAGTAGATAATGAAACCAAGCATAACAATCATTGGCGCAGGAATTTCAGGACTAACCGCTGCAGTTTATTTACACCAAAAAGGATTCAAAGTTCAAATTCTCGAAGCCAGCGAACGTGCTGGTGGAAGAATCAAAACGGATTTAATTGATGGTTTTCGACTAGATAGAGGTTTTCAAGTTTTATTGACTGAATATCCCGAAACCAAAGCACTATTAGATTACAAAAAACTAAACCTAAAACGATTTTTGCCAGGAGCAACCGTACTTTATGATGGTGGGCAATTTGAGATTGCAGATCCTTTTCGTCGTCCTTCAGCAACATTTGCAACGCTATTTGCTCCTGTTGGTTCGCTAAAAGACAAGTTAAACACACTATTCTTGAAGAACAAATTACTTAAAATCTCAATTCCTGATGTTTTTAAGCAACCAGAAACAGATACAAATTCGCAACTTCAAAAATATGGTTTTAGTCATAAAATGATTAATCGTTTTTACAAACCATTTTTCTCGGGAATTTTTCTAGAAAACGAATTGAAAACTTCAAGCAATATGTTTGATTTTGTCATGAAAATGTTTTCCGAAGGCGATGCCGCAATTCCAGAATTGGGAATGGAAGAAATTCCAAAACAACTGGTAGAAATGCTTCCCAAAAATTCTATTGTGTATAATGCAAAAGTTTCTAGCATCGAAAATAATACAATTATTTGTGAAAACGGACAATTTTTTGAAACCGACAAAATCATAATTGCAACAGAAGCAGTTGGTTTTGCTAGTAATTATATTCCAAAAACAAAACAAAACTACCACCAAGTGACCGATGTTTATTTTGAAGCAAATGTTGCACCAATCAAAAAAGCAGTTGTTGTTTTGAATGCATCAAAAAATAAAAAATGGTTTAATAACTTGACCGTTATGAGTAATATTTCGGATAAATATGCCCCAAAAGAAAAAATTTTAATTTCAGTTTCTTGTAACGGAATTTCTGATATTGACGATACAACTTTATCAGAAAACATGAAAACCGAACTCAAAACATGGTACGGAAATCAAGTTGAAAATTGGAAATTTTTGAAAGTATATCGAATAAATTACGCTTTACCTAATCAAGATTCGGTAAAAAATGATTTAGAAAATTCTGATATTCAAATCAATGAAAATTTATTTATTTGTGGCGATCATTTACTCAATGGTTCTATAAATGCAGCTATGAAATCAGGGAGATTGGTAGCAGAATTAATTGATAGTTTATCGCAAACTATTCCATATGCTTAAAATGTTTCTCGTTTTTATACGCATAACTCAACAAACTTGGCAGAACAATTAATAACAGAGGCAAAGCAATCAAAAAACCTCCAATAACTGCAATGGCTAATGGTTGGTGCAATTCTGAACCTGTACCAATGCCAATTGCAAGCGGCAAAAGTGCAATTATGGCTCCCAAAGCCGTCATTAATTTTGGTCGTAATCGTGTTGAAATCGAATAAATCAATGATTCATTTACGTTTCGAGTTATTTTGAAAGTTTCTCGAAATTGAAGGAAGGTAAAAATGGCATTTTCGGCAATAATTCCAACTATCATAATAATTCCTGTGTAACTACCAACATTCAAAGGAGTTCCAGTTATAAATAGTAAAATATAACTTCCGGATATTCCTAAAACGGATATTAAAAGTATAATAAAAGCCACTCTAAAATCTCTGAAAAGAAACAAAATTACGCCAAATACCAATAATGATGAGGCTATTAAAATCATTAATAATTCGCTGAAAGATTGTTGTTGGTCTTTGTAAGCACCAGCATATTCAATATAGTAGCCGTTTGGCAAATGAATATTGGCTGTAACTTTTGCCTTAATATCTGTCATAACGCTTCCTAAATCTCGATTGTTCAATCGCCCCGTAACCACATTCATCATTTGCAGATTTTCTCGTTCTATTTCGGCAACTCCTTTTTGAGCCGTAATTTCGACCAAACTAGAAATAGGAATGGCTTGTCCGTTTGGAAGAAAAATTTTCAGATTTTTAATGTCGTCTAAACTTCGTTTTTCGGAATTTTTATATATTAATCGAATCGGCGTTTGGCGTTCGCTTTCTAGCAAAGTTCCAATAACATTTCCTTCTAAAGCGGTTTGCATTTGGAACTGTAAATCGGCGGGTGTAATTCCGTATTGTGCTAATTGTCTGTAATTTGGAATAATACTTATGCTTGGTCCTGCTAGAACGATGCCCTCAAAAACATCGGCAGTTCCATCAACTTTTTCAACAATTGAAGTTACTTGACGAGCAAGTTTTTGTATTTCGGATTGATTATTGCCGTAAATTTTAACTTCAATTGGCGAAACCGAACTCATCAAATCGCCCAACATATCGCCGATAACTTGACCAAAATCAATGCGTAAAGCGGGTTGTGTTGCTTCGACTTTCTGACGGATTTCATCAATAACTTCTTCGCTAGATTTATCTCGTTCTTTTTTTAATTGAATGAGATAATCACCACGATTGGGTTCGGTAATAAAAAATCCCATTTGCGTTCCAGTTCGTCGGCTGTAGGCTTGAATTTCGGGCGTTTTGATGATAATTTTTTCGACTTCGTTGAGCATTCTATCCGTTTCTTCGAGCGATGTTCCTGCTGGCGATTCATAATCTAGAACAATACTTCCTTCGTCCATTTCTGGAAGAAAACCAGTTTCTAAATTAGGTAAAATAATGAAAATTGACAAAATCAAAACCAAACAAAAAACCAAACTAATAATAGGTTTTGAAATGAAATAACCCACCCAATTTTGCGTTTTTACTTGGTGCGTTTCATCTATAATTGTTTCATTATCAACTTCCAGAACTTTTGTTTTCGATAACCACAAATAAACAACGGGCAATAACAACCAAGTTACAAAAAACGAACAAACCAATGTGATTATCATTGTGTCTGTCAGCACTTTAAAATACGAACCTGCCACGCCACTCATCAACACAAACGGAATAAAAATCACAATCGTGCTTATCGAAGAACCCACCATGGCAGGAAATAAATAGTGAATTGCCTTTTGCAAAAGCAAAATAGTAGGTTCGTCTGGATGTTCCTCGTGTGTGCGATGTATTTGCTCGACAACCACAATGGCATCATCGATAATTAATCCCAAAGCGGCCGCAATAGCACCCAAAGTCATAATGTTGAACGTTTGCCCAATCAAATA
>JAYUFL010000135.1:0-65819 GCA_043738745.1 Bacteroidota bacterium | reverse complement strand
GATTTGTTGTAGGAACTATATTTATTTCAGGAAAACTTGGGCCAAGCAGATCATCAAAAATCAAAGACGAAAATTTCGAATGCGGAATCGAATCTATTGGTAATGCTCGAATTCCGTTTTCGGTAAAATATTTTTTAGTAGCCATTCTATTCGTTTTGTTCGATGTTGAGGTAATTTTTCTTTATCCATGGGCAATCAATTTCAGAGATTTAGGTGTCGAAGGATTGTTTAAAATGCTAATTTTTATGGCTTTGTTGTTAGTTGGATTTTTCTACATCATCAAAAAGAAAGCGTTAATCTGGGAATAGGTCAATTAAAAATTAAAAATTACGAATTAAAAATATATCGTAATTTTTAATTGGTAATTTTTAATTAGAAACAATGAGTAATTCAAATACAAATATAGCAGAAGCACCAGACGGAGTAGTAGGAGAAGGTTTTTTTGCGACCAAACTTAACGATGTTGTAGGTTTAGCAAGAGCCAATTCGCTTTGGCCATTACCGTTTGCAACTTCATGTTGCGGAATCGAGTTTATGGCAACCATGGCCTCGCATTACGATTTGGCACGATTCGGATCCGAAAGAGTTTCGTTTTCTCCACGTCAAGCAGATATGTTAATGGTTATGGGAACAATTTCAAAGAAAATGGCACCCATTTTACGTCAAGTTTACGAACAAATGTCTGAACCAAAATGGGTTATCGCCGTTGGTGCATGCGCAAGTTCAGGCGGAATTTTTGACACCTATTCAGTTTTGCAAGGAATAGACAAAGTAATTCCTGTTGATGTTTACGTTCCAGGTTGTCCGCCAAGACCAGAACAAATTGTGGATGGCGTAATGCTTTTACAAGAAATTGTTAAAAACGAATCAGTAAGAAGACGAAGTTCTCCAGAATATGTGGAATTATTAGCATCTTACGGAATAAAATAAAAATTAATTTAAATTATTAATTATGGGTTCAAAATAATTCATAATTCATAATTCATAATTTTAGAAATGGCTTTAGAAAATATAGAAATACAAGAAAAATTACAAGAAACATTTGGTTCAGATGTTTTTGATTTCAAGCAAGAAAAAGATATTTTCTCTTTCGAAATCAATGCCGAAAAAAATACAGCAGTAATTTTATTTTTAAAAAACAACCCAGAATTGCGTTTTCATTTCCTAACCGATTTGTGCGGCATTCATTATCCTGACAACGAAGAAAATCGACAGTTTGCAGTTGTTTATCATTTGCACAATTGGTACGAAAACAAACGAATCAAAATCAAAGCATATATATCAGGAACAAATCCTGACATCAAAACCACCATTAACATTCACAAATGTGCCAATTGGATGGAGCGCGAAACTTGGGATTTTTACGGAATTAATTTTGCAGGTCATCCACAACTAAAACGAATGTTGAATATGGACGAAATGATTTCGCATCCAATGCGCAAAGAGTTTCCTATGGAAGATTCCGGACGAACCGACAAAGACGACCGTTTTTTCGGTAGAACAATTATGAATTCATAATTAACAATGAATAATTGATAATTATAAAAATAACAAACAAAAAATTAATATTTAATTGAAAATTATCAATTATCAATTTTTAATTAAAGATGTCAGAACTATTATTATCACCAGAGCATCGATATGCTAAAATAATCGAAACCAGTCGCAACGAAGATGGTAGCGAACTTTCGATTTTAAATCTTGGACCAACGCATCCAGCAACGCACGGTATTTTTCAAAATATTTTGCTAATGGATGGCGAACGCATTCTCGAAGCCGAACCAACCATTGGTTACATTCACCGTGCTTTCGAAAAAATTGCCGAAAACCGTCCTTTTTATCAAATTACGCCACTTACCGATAGAATGAATTATTGCTCATCGCCAATAAATAATATGGGTTGGTGGATGACGTTAGAAAAATTACTTGATATCGAAGTTCCAAAAAGAGCACAATATCTTAGGGTAATCGTTATGGAATTGGCTCGAATTACCGATCATATTATTTGTAATTCAATTCTGGGTGTTGATACTGGGGCTTATACAGGATTTTTATACGTTTTTCAGTTTAGAGAAAAAATCTACGAAATCTATGAAGAAATTTGTGGAGCCCGACTTACAACAAATATGGGAAGAATTGGCGGTTTCGAAAGAGATTGGTCGCCAAAAGCATTCGAACTTCTTGATAAATTTTTAGTAGAATTTCCAGTTTGTTGGCAAGAATTCCAAAATCTTTTCGAAAGAAACAGAATATTTATCGATAGAACTGTAAATGTTGGTCCAATTACAGCCGAAATGGCTATGGATTATGGATTTACAGGGCCAAACTTGCGTGCAGCAGGTGTTGATTATGATGTTCGCAAAGCACAACCATATTCGTCTTATGAAGATTTTAATTTTGAAATTCCAGTAGGAAAATCAGGCGATACTTACGACCGTTTTTGTGTTCGTAACGAAGAAGTTTGGCAAAGTTTGAGCATTATTCGTCAAGCATTAGACAAAATGCCATCCGGAAATGAGTATCATGCCGATGTTCCAGATTATTATTTGCCTCCAAAAGAAGATGTTTACCACAATATGGAATCGTTAATTTATCATTTCAAAATTGTAATGGGCGAAGTTCCTGTTCCAGTTGCCGAAATTTATCATCCAGTCGAAGGCGGAAACGGTGAAATTGGATTTTATCTCGTAACCGACGGAAGCAGAACGCCTTACAGATTACATTTCCGCAGACCATGTTTCATTTATTATCAGGCCTATCCAGAAATGATAAAAGGTGCAATGTTATCTGACGCAATAGTAATTTTATCAAGTTTGAATGTAATCGCAGGAGAATTAGACGCTTAATTAATTAAAAATTGTGAATTAAAAATTAAAAATTTAATTCTTATAAAATAAATCTTTATGAACTTTGTGCCTACTTTGTGCACTTTGAGGTAAAAGAAAAAATATGGTACATACTAATATAAAACAAGAAATAAACATAACCGAAGCGTTAATGACGCGCATCGAGGAATTGTGCAGTCATTATCCTGACGACAAACGAAAATCGGCATTATTGCCTGTTTTGCACGAAGTTCAAGATACTCATAACGATTGGTTAAGTATCGAATTGCAAGACAAAGTTGCCGAAATTTTGCGCATAAAACCTGTTGAGGTTTACGAAGTTGTTACATTTTATACGATGTACAACCAACGACCAATTGGTAAATATATGTTCGAATTTTGTCAAACTTCGCCTTGTTGCTTAAACGGAGTTGAAAATTTAATGGATTACACTTGTTCAAAACTAGGAGTAAAAGTTGGAGAACCAACTGCTGACGGACTTTTTGAAGTTCGTGGCGTTGAATGTCTCGGTGCTTGCGGCTATGCGCCAATGATGCAATTAGGCGATTTCTATCAAGAATATTTAAATGAAGAAAAAATCGACCAACTTATTGCAGATTGCAAAGAAGGAAAAATAGTTTTACACGATAAATAATATGTCACAAAAAATATTATTAGACAAAATCAATGTTCCAGGCATAAAAACCTACGAAGTCTATCGTCGTGAAGGCGGATACGCATCTGTAGAAAAAGCCATAAAAACATTAACACCAGACGAAGTAGTCGAAGAAGTAAAAACTTCTGGACTTCGAGGTCGAGGTGGCGCAGGATTTCCAGCAGGAATGAAATGGAGTTTCATAGACAAAAAGTCAGGAAAACCAAGACATTTAGTGTGCAATGCCGACGAATCTGAACCAGGAACTTTCAAAGATCGCTATCTAATGGAGTTCATTCCACACCTTTTAATCGAGGGAATGATTACTTCAAGTTACGCATTGGGAGCCAATTTATCGTACATATATATACGTGGCGAATATATGTGGGTTTACAAAATCCTTGAACGTGCCATCGCCGAAGCCAAAAACGCGGGATGGTTAGGAAAAAATATTCTAAATTCAGGTTATGATTTAGAACTTCACGTTCAAATTGGCGGCGGGGCATACATTTGTGGGGAAGAAACAGCATTAATCGAATCTCTTGAAGGAAAACGTGGAAACCCAAGAATTAAACCACCATTTCCAGCAGTATCAGGACTATGGAGCAATCCAACAGTTGTGAATAATGTAGAAACGATTGCCGCAGTGCCTTGGATTGTCAATAATTCTGGTGCAGAATATGCCAAAATCGGAATCGGACGCTCAACAGGAACCAAACTAATATCAGCATCTGGACATATCAAAAATCCAGGCGTTTACGAAATAGATTTAGGTTTATCCGTTTACGAATTTATGAATTCTGACGAATATCTTGGCGGAATGTCATCTGACCGTCCACTAAAAGCATTTGTGCCAGGAGGAAGTTCAGTACCCGTTTTGCCAGCCAATTTAATATACAAAACCGCAGCAGGAGAAGACCGATTAATGACTTACGAAAGTCTGTCAGACGGCGGATTCGCAACAGGATCAATGCTTGGTTCAGGTGGATTTATCGTTTATAACGACACCGCTTGCATCGTCAGAAACACTTGGAATTTTGCCCGTTTTTACCACCACGAATCTTGCGGACAATGCACACCGTGTCGCGAAGGAACAGGTTGGTTAGAAAAAATATTAAACCGAATCGAAAACGGATTTGGTCGTGAAGAAGACATCGATTTGCTTTGGAACATCCAGTCCAAAATCGAAGGAAACACAATTTGTCCACTCGGCGACGCCGCATCATGGCCAGTCGCAGCCGCAATTCGCCATTTCCGTGACGAGTTCGAGTACCACGTTCGTTTCCCTGAAAAAATAAAAAATCGTGAACATTTTGTAGCCGAACCATTCGAAAAAGTGAAGCACTTAATTGGTAAACAATTAGCATAAAGTCATCCTGAGCGCAGTCGAAGGAAGGAGCGAATCGTTCGGGCATTTCTTCAAAGGCAATTCCCGCTTTTCATTCCAATCTTTTCTTTTTTTAAGAAAAAAAAGAAAAGGATTTCCATTACAATCGGGGCTAGGCGAAAAAGTTTTTCGCTTATTTTCGTTGGCTTGGGATTTTAAAAATTAAAAATTACACATTTATCTCGTCTACCTCTCCTTTGGAGAGGGTCGGGGTGAGGAAAATAATAATAAATGAAAGTAACCATTGACGGACAATCCGTAGAAGTCGAACCAGGAACCACAATCCTGCAAGCAGCCCGAATGATTGGTGGCGAAGTTGTGCCACCAGCAATGTGCTATTATTCTAAACTAAAAGGAAGCGGTGGCAAATGCCGTTGTTGCCTTGTTGATGTAACCAAAGGCAGCGAAGCCGACCCGAGACCAATGCCAAAATTAATGGCATCGTGTGTAACGGGTTGCCAAGATGGAATGGAAATTGCCAGCAAAGCATCGCCAAGAGTTCAAGAAGCAAGAAAATCGGTAACCGAATTTTTATTGATAAATCACCCGCTAGATTGCCCAGTTTGTGATCAAGCAGGCGAGTGCGATTTGCAAAATTTAAGTTTCAAACACGGAAACCCAAAATCGCGTTTCATCGAAGAAAAAAGAACTTTCGAACCTGAGGATATTGGTCCAAACATTCAACTGCATATGAACCGTTGCATTTTGTGCCAACGTTGTGTTCAAGTTGCCGACCAATTGTGCGATGACCGAGTTCACGGCGTTATGGATCGTGGCGATCATTCGAATATTTCGACTATGATTTCCAAAGCAATCGACAACGAATTTTCTGGAAATATGATTGATGTTTGCCCAGTTGGCGCATTGACCGATAAAACTTTCCGTTTCAAACAACGTGTTTGGTTCAACAAACCTTACAACGCTCATAGAGATTGCGACAAATGTTGCGGAAAAACTACTGTTTGGATGTTTGGAGGCGAAATTCAAAGAGTTACGGGTCGCAAAGACGAATACCACGAAGTTGATGAATTTATTTGCAACGGTTGTCGTTTTGACCATAAAAATGTAGCCGATTGGACTATCGAAGGACCAAGAAAAGTAGAAAAAGATTCAGTTATTGGACAGAATAATTATACTCAAAAACTGGAAAAAGTCGAAATCGCCACCGAAGAATTTATTCTAGAAGGACGTGAACAAGACCGAAATAAAATTAGTATGTCGGATATTCCATTAGTTAAAAATAAAAATACTTAAGAAATGGAAACTGCATTTATAATAGAAAAAAGCGCCGTAATTTTTGTGGTTTTTGCAATTACAATGCTTATGGCAATGTATTCTACTTGGGCAGAACGCAAAGTTGCTGCTTATTTACAAGATAGAGTTGGTCCAAACCGTGCAGGTTGGGGCGGATTGTTGCAACCGCTTGCCGATGGTTTAAAATTATTCTCGAAAGAAGAATTTGAACCCAATACTCCAAACAAAGTTTTGTTTATGGTTGGTCCAGCAATTGCAATGACCACAGCATTAATGACGAGTGCGGTAATTCCGTGGGGCGATAAATTTCATTTATTTGGTCGAGATATTATGCTTCAAGCGACAGATATTGATGTGGCTTTATTGTATATTTTTGGAGTTGTATCTGTTGGAGTTTATGGAATAATGATTGGTGGATGGGCATCTAACAACAAGTTTTCATTGATGGGCGCCGTTCGTGCAGCTTCGCAAATGGTTAGTTATGAAGTTGCTATGGGATTATCGATGATTGCACTTTTAATGATGACTGGAACGTTGAGTTTAAGAGAAATTTCTGCCCAACAAGCCGGAATGAATTGGAATGTTTTCTATCAACCATTATCATTTTTGATTTTCTTGATTTGTGCATTTGCAGAAACCAACAGAACGCCATTTGACTTAGCAGAATGCGAAACAGAATTAATTGGTGGTTATCACACCGAATATTCGTCAATGAAAATGGGATTTTATTTGTTTGCTGAATATGCAAATATGTTTATTTCGTCAGCAATATTGGCTGTTTTATTCTTCGGTGGATACAATTATCCAGGAATGGGTTGGGTTGTTGAAAATTGGGGCATAAATATTGGTAATGTTATCGGAATAATTGTTTTATTTGCAAAAATTTGTGGATTCATATTTTTCTACATGTGGGTGCGTTGGACGATTCCGCGTTTTCGTTACGATCAATTGATGAATTTGGGTTGGAAAATTTTGATTCCGCTTTCGATTGCTAATATAGTTGTAGTTGGAATTGTGCTTTTGAAAAGTGAAATTGCTACTTATTTTGGGTTTTAATAACTTGAGGAGTCAAATTGGCATATAAAAATAAATTTAAGGTATCACAAAATGTGATATCTTATGGAATAAAAAGCATCAAAAACACTATTTTAAAATATCATAAGTTATTTAAAAACAGAAATTTAAATAAACTTACATAAGGTAAAACTAAAGGTATCGCATTTTGCGATACCTTATTAAAAATTTAAAATGAAAGACAGCATCATTATTCCAAATGAAATAATTGAAAATAAAATTTATTTCGTTAGGAATACTAAAGTGATGTTAGATAGAGATTTAGCAATATTGTTTGATGTGAAACCATATCGATTACGAGAACAAATCGCAAGAAATCCTGATAAATTTCCTGAACATTTTATGTTTAGATTGAATGAAATTGAAACAGAAATTATGGTATCGCAAAATGCGATACCTTCTAAACAGGCATTAGGCGGGTCATTGCCTTATGTTTTTACAGAACACGGAATTTTGCAATTGTCAAATGTTGTAAAAAGTGATAAAGCATCTCAAATGAGCATAAAAATTATAGAAATTTTTGTGAGTATGAGAGAATTTCTATCAAATAATTTGACATTGAAAATTGATATTCAAGAAATTAAAAGAAGGTTAGACAACAGTGATAAAAATACTGAACTTTTGTTTTCTTATCTTGACGAAATGATGGATAAGCACGAAAATAAAGTCGAAAGAACTAAAATTGGTTATAAAAATTAAAAAGTTGAATTGAAACGGAATGCCCTAGCCCTGATAGCAGTGGAAATCCTTTTTTAAAGTTTGCGGCGAAGCAAGCAAATTTTAAAAAAGATTGTAACGAATAGCAGGATTGGCTCCAAAAATAAAATAAAATAAAATAAAGAATGTCAATAGAAACAATTTCGCTTTCTGGAAGTAAAAAACAAGTCTCGAACAAGGAGATGACTTTTTTTGAAAGTATGTATTTGATCGCCATTGTGAAAGGGCTGTTGATTACTATAAAACACTTTTTTAGAAAAAAAGCAACGATTCATTATCCGGAGCAAGTTCGAGAAATGAGTCCAGTGTATCGTGGGCAACATCAGTTGAAACGTGATGAGCAAGGTCGTGAAAATTGCACGGCTTGTGGACTTTGTGCACTTTCTTGTCCTGCAGAAGCCATCACAATGACGGCTGCCGAACGCACAAAAGAAGAGAAACATTTGTATAGAGAAGAAAAATATGCTTCGATTTATGAAATCAATATGTTGCGTTGTATTTTTTGTGGTTTATGCGAAGAAGCGTGTCCAAAAGATGCAATTTATTTGACAACTTCGAAAGTTTTGGTGCCTTCGAGCGGCAAACGTGAAGATTTTATTTTCGGAAAAGATCGATTGGTAATGCCTTTGGATGTTGCAATGCAAAATTCTCAACAATTAAATTTGAATTAATGAGTACATTTTTAATTATATTTTATTTATTGTCGGCAGTCACACTTGGAACTGCATTTATGACAATTTACAGCAAAAACCCTATTCACAGTGCTATTTATTTAGTGGTTTGTTTTTTTACAATCGCATTTCATTTTTTGTTATTGAACTCGCAATTTTTGGCAATTGTACAAATAATTGTCTATTCGGGAGCGATTATGGTTTTGTTTCTTTTTACGATAATGTTAATGAATTTGAACAAAGAAAACGAAGTTCATAAACCCAGAATCACCCGTTTGGGAGCAATTGTTTCGTTCGTTTCTATTTGTGTGATATTGGTTTTGATATTCACAAATGCAGTTCCGTTTATTGCTGAATATGATGTTTCAGGAACTGATTATCAATCAATTAAAAAACTAGGAAACGTTTTGTTGGACGACAAAGAAGGTTTTATGGTTCCGTTTGAATATGCTTCGATTTTGCTTTTGGTAGCAATGATTGGAACGGTTTTATTGTCTAAAAAAGAAGAACTTAAAAAATAAAGATGCAAAATATTTTACAAGAAATAGGCATTCAAAACTATATTTTCCTTTCGGCACTTATGTTCTGTATTGGGATTTTTGGAGTTTTGTACCGCAGAAATGCCATTATCGTATTTATGTCGATAGAAATTATGCTCAACGCCGTGAACCTTTTGTTTGTTGCGTTTTCGACGTATCATCAAGATGCAAACGGACAAGTTTTCGTATTCTTTTCGATGGCTGTTGCTGCCGCAGAAGTCGCCGTTGGATTGGCGATTTTGGTATCAGTTTTCAGAAATTTAGGCTCGATTGATATTGATAATTTAAAAAACTTAAAAGGATAATTCGCAATGGACAACACAATTTTATCACTCTTATTATTGTTATCACCGTTCGTTGGATTTTTATTCAATGTTTTTTTCGGTAAAAATGTTACTAAAAATGTTTCAGGTTATATTGGAACATTTGCAGTAATTACTTCGTTTATAGTTACTTTGATTTTATTTTTAGATGTAAATCAAAGTAAAACTGCTATTGAAATTTCATTATTCGAATGGATTTCGGTTCATAACTTTAAAGTTGATTTTGGATTTTTATTCGATCAATTGTCATTATTATGGTTATTGTTTGTAACTGGAATCGGTTCTCTAATTCACTTGTATTCTATTAGTTATATGCACGATGACGAGAATATGAACAAGTTTTTTGCTTACCTAAACTTGTTTATTTTCTTTATGATTACCTTAGTTATTGGCAACAATTTACTAGTAATGTTCATTGGTTGGGAAGGAGTTGGTTTATGTTCGTATTTGTTAATCGGATTTTGGTACAAAAATCAAGAGTACAACGATGCTGCCAAAAAGGCATTCATAATGAATAGAATTGGCGATTTAGGTTTGCTAATCGGGATTTTTATTTTAGCCTATAGTTTTGGATGTTTGGATTATACGACTTTGCAAATGGCAATTGCCGATGACAAAGGTTTGCACTTAGATGCGTTGCCAATTGCGGCATTTTGTTTATTCATTGGTGCTTGTGGAAAATCGGCACAAATTCCTTTATATACTTGGTTGCCAGATGCAATGGCTGGGCCAACGCCAGTTTCGGCATTGATTCACGCTGCGACGATGGTAACTGCGGGGATTTTTATGATTACCAGATTGAATTATGTTTTCGATATGGCTTATTCTGTTCAAATATTGATATCGGTTGTTGGAGCAGTAACAGCATTAGTCGCTGCAACTATCGGGTTAGTTCAGAATGATATTAAGAAAGTTTTGGCTTATTCGACCGTATCACAATTAGGATTAATGTTTTTGGCTTTGGGACTTGGCGCTTATGAAGTTGCTGTTTTTCACGTAATTACTCACGCATTTTTCAAGGCTTGTTTGTTTTTAGGTTCGGGTTCGGTGATTCACGCTTTGCACGGTGAACAAGATATGCGCAATATGGGCGGATTGAAAAAAGTAATGCCAATTACGTTTTGGACAATGATGATTTCAACTTTAGCAATATCTGGAATTTTTCCTTTTGCAGGATTTTGGTCAAAAGACGAAATATTAATGACCGCATTTCACGGAAATATCGCACTTTGGGTTGTGGGTTCAATTGCATCGATTTTGACTGCTTTTTATATGTTTAGATTAATGTATTTGACATTCTTTAAAGAATTCAGAGGAACCGAAAAACAAAAATCTCATTTGCACGAAAGTCCAGCATTAATAACGTTTCCACTTGTAATTTTAGCGATTTTGGCTGCCGTTGGCGGATTAATATCTTTGCCAGGAAACAGTTGGTTGAATCATTATTTGACTCCAATTTTACCAAAATTAGGAAAAGAACACTACGCTTTAGGAAGCACAGATTACATTTTAATGGGAATTGCAACAATCGGAGCATTGGTCGGAATTTTTATTGCTTACTCCAAATACATAAAACAAAATCAAGTTCCGTCGCAAGATTCAGAAATTACTGGTTTTGCTAAAGTTTTATACAACAAATATTATGTTGATGAAGGTTACAACGCAATTTTTGTGAAACCTATAAACGCTTTATCAAAAATATTCAGAAATAATGTTGAACCAACACTTTCTGGATTGGTTTTCGGATTGGGAACAGGCGCAAATTATTTTGGAAAACAAGGAAAAAAATTGCAAAACGGAAACATTGGATTGTATCTTTTTGCATTTGTAATAGGCGTTTCGGCAATATTAATTTATTTATTTTTAGCACAATAATTTCTACATAATGGACATATCTTATTTATTAATTATTCTTTTAGTCGGCGCATTTGCTACTTATTTCTCTGGCGATAAGTTGGCATCGAAAGTGGCTTTGTTTTTTGGATTGGCTGCTTTTGGAATTTCATTAGCATTATTAAACCAATTCAATCAAGGCGAAGACATCAATGTTTTATTACAATGGATCGCAAAACCAAATATTCATTTTGCATTAAATGCCGATGGATTATCTCTGTCGATGGTTTTATTGACAACGGCTTTGACACCAATTATCATCTTTTCATCATTCGGGAATGAGTTTCAAAATGCAAAAGCAATCTACGGATTAATTCTGTTTATGTCATTTGCAATGGTCGGAACTTTCTTGGCTGGCGACGGATTTTTGTATTATATTTTCTGGGAATTGGCATTGATTCCAATTTATTTTATAGCACTTATTTGGGGAAATGGCGATGCCGACGAACGCAAAAAAGCAGTCTTGAAATTCTTTATTTACACTTTAGCAGGATCACTTTTTATGTTGGTGGCTTTTGTTTATTTGTACCAAAAAGCACATAGTTTCTTGATTGAAGATTTCTATAAATTAGACTTGTCAGTAAACGAACAAAGTTGGATATTCTTGGCATTTTTCTTGGCTTATGCTATCAAAATACCATTAATCCCATTTCATACTTGGCAAGCAAAAGTGTATCAAAAAGCACCAACATTAGGAACAATGTTGTTGTCTGGAATTATGCTAAAAATGGGATTGTACAGCGTTATTCGTTGGCAATTGCCAATTGCACCATTGGCTGCAAAAACGTTTATGCCAATTTTATTGGGATTAGGAATTGCTGGCGTAATTTATGGTTCAATCGTTGCTTTACGCCAAAAAGATTTGAAGAAATTATTGGCGTATTCATCTTTGGCACACGTTGGATTAATCGCAGCGGGTTGCTATACATTAACACTCGACGGATTATCAGGAGCAGTTTTGCAAATGATTGCCCACGGATTTGTAATTGTTGGATTGTTTTTCGCAGCCGAAATAATTTACAGACGTTTCGAAACCAGAAACATTTCTGAAATGGGCGGAATCAGGGAACAATCTCCAAAATTTGCATCAATGTTTATGATCTTGGTATTGGCATCGGTTGCTTTGCCTGGAACATTTAACTTTGTTGGAGAATTCACCGTTTTATATTCGCTTTCGCAAATAAATGTTTGGTATGCCGTTTTGGGCGGAACAACAATTATTTTAGGTGCTTATTATATGCTAAAAATGTTTCAACACGTAATGTTAGGCGAAACAAATTCAAAAGTTTTTAAAGACATAACAGTAAACGAAGGAATGGTTTTGGTTGTAATCATTGGGTTTTTATTGTTTTTCGGATTGTATCCAAAACCAATTGTCGAGTTTATAAAACCAAGTTTGGAAGTTGTTTTGAATGTTATAAATCGCCAGTTTTAATTTTAATAAATATAAATATTCAGAATTTAGTAAAGCAATAATTAAAATTGCAAACACTAAATCCTAAATCAATAATAAAAAATGAACACATTAATAGCAATAATCTCACTAGGCGTTTTATGTCTAGTATTTGAAATTTTCAATGCCAGAAAAGTAATTGTTCCATTTACAATTCTTGGACTTTTAGCAATTCTTGGTTTGACCGTTTCCGAATATAATTATCCGTCAAGTCATTACAATTCTATGATTGTTGTCAATAATTTTTCGGTGACTTTTTCGAGTTTATTTATTGTTTTGACTGTGTTTTTGGTTGCATTAGGTCAAGATTTTTATAAAGACCACGAAACTAAAATTTCCGATTTTATTGCTATAAAAGTCTTTTTGCTTTCGGGTGCAGTTGCTATGGTTTCGTTTGGAAATATGGCAATGTTTTTCTTGGGAATCGAGGTTTTATCAATTTCATTATACATATTAGCGGCAAGCAATCGTTTGAGTGTGAAAAGTAATGAGGCAGGTATGAAATATTTCTTGATGGGATCATTTGCATCGGGAATAATTTTGTTTGGAATTTGTCTGGTTTATGGCGCAACTGGTTCGTTTAACATTCAAGAAATTTACGAATTATCACAAGGAATGGGAATTCCTGAATGGTTTTACATTGGTTTAACAATGATCATTATCGGAATGTTTTTCAAGATTGCAGCCGTTCCTTTTCACTTTTGGGCACCAGATGTTTACGAAGGTTCACCCGCACTTACTACAGCAACAATGAGCACAATCGCCAAAGTTGTAGCCGTTGCAACACTTTATAAATTAGTAAGTTCGCTTGATGCAAATGTTTCGGATAGTTTCAAAATGGTAGTTGCAATAATTTCTGTTTTATCGATGACGGTAGGAAATATTATGGCATTGAGACAAAATAATGTAAAGCGAATGTTGGCTTTTTCAGGAATTTCTCATGCTGGATTTATGTTAATGACTTTATTAAATATAGCCAACTCTCAAGGAACATTGTTATATTATACTTGCGCGTATGCATTGGCAGGAATGGCATCTTTTGCTGTAATAATATTTGCAACTAGAAATAAAGACAACGAAGATATTTTGAATTTCAACGGATTAGGAAAAACAAATCCCTTGATGGCAGGAATATTAACCGCATCATTACTTTCGATGGCTGGAATACCCATTTTTTCAGGATTTTTTGCTAAGTTTATGTTATTTTCCAACACAATCGAGGCAGGTTATTTAGCGGTTGTAATTGCGGCTGTAATTAGTTCGATTATTAGTGTAGGATACTATTTTAAACTAATCTTGGTTATGTACACTCGTGAGCCAAACGAAGTTGCTGAAAAAACTCCATTTGTATATTATTTTGTTGGCGTTACAGCAATTGCATTAAACATTACAATAGGAATTTTTCCAAATTTAATATTAGGATTGCTGAAGTAAAAACTTGATTAATTAAATATAAAAAACCCTATTCAAAAATAGACATGCCCCAAAAAGTTAGACACTATTTGGGGCATTTTTATGAATAAGAAAAGAAGTTTTTCATCGGAATTTAAACTTGAACAAGTTTTAAAATACATAAACGATCATCAATCTTATATCGAAATTTCAAAGGCAGTTGACATAGATCATTCTGTAATTAGAAGATGGGTAAGTTTATATAAATCTAAGGGAATATTAGGTTTAGAAATTAATAAAAGTAAGACTATTTATAGTTTAGTTTTTAAAGTTAGTGTTGTCAAATATATGAATTCTACTGTTTCATCTTTATTTGACGCTAGCCTTAAATTTGAAGTTCCCATTTCATCTATTTTTCAATGGCAAAAAGATTTTGCTAACTTTGGCTTGAAGGGTTTGTATTCCAAACCTAAAGGAAGACCAAAGACTATGAATAATAAACGTAAAAAACGTAAATCAGATAAGCCTCTAACCAGAGAAGAGGAACTTTTATTAGAAAATGAAGCCTTACGTTGTGAACTCGATTTTTTAAAAAAGTTACAAGCCTTAATTCAATCAGAAGAGAACGCCAAAAAGCGCAAGTCATAATGGAATTAAGGCATAAGTATGATTTAAACACACTTTTAAATCATACTAATATGGCACGTAGTAGTTTTTATTATTATCAAAACCAAAGTAAATTGCCTGATAAATACAGAGTGATTAAGGAATTAATTAAATCTATTTATCATAAACATAAAGGGCGTTATGGGTATAGAAGAATTACTGATGAAATAAATAACAAAGGATTAATTATCAACCATAAAACTGTTTTAAGATTGATGAAATTATTAGGGTTAAAGAGTTTAATTAGAGTTAAAAAATATAAATCCTATAAAGGAGAACAGGGCAAAATAGCACCAAATATTTTAGAAAGAAATTTTAAAGCCGCTGCTCCAAATCAGAAATGGGCAACAGATGTTACTGAATTTAATGTCTCTGGAAATAAATTGTATTTATCGCCTATTATTGACTTGTTTAATCAGGAAATCGTTAGTTATGAGCTTACAGAACGACCAGTATTTAATCAAGTAGTTATGATGTTAAAAAAAGCATTTAAGAAAATACCCAACAATACTAATTTAACACTACATTCTGACCAAGGTTGGCAATATCAAATGAAGCAATATCAGCATTTATTAAAAGAAAAAGGCATTATGCAAAGCATGTCAAGGAAAGGAAATTGTTTAGATAATGCTATTATTGAAAACTTCTTTGGAACTCTAAAATCTGAATTGTTTTATCTTAAAAAATATCACTCAATTGATCAATTAAAAAAGGAAATAAATGAATATATAAACTATTACAATAACGAAAGAATTAAATCAAATTTAAACAAAATGAGCCCGATAAAATATCGAACTCATTATTATCAAAATTAATTATAAATTTGTCTAACTTTTTGGGTGCAGTCTAATTGATAGTGGGAGTTTTGGGGTTTGGACAAAGTCCATTGCAGTTAGCAAATACAAATTTAAATCATGGTGGTTTATACGATAGGTTTGGTACTGAATATAGTATAAAAGACGTTCAAATTGAAACTTCAAGTAACTCCAGTTTAGGTTCAAAATCATCTATAACTCTACTTTGTAGTTCTGGGATATTCGACTTGTATTTTGAAATAGGTTGTGGTATGGAAGGCACAAGCGCAGTCGAAATTCAAAGAAGAGCAGTTGTCTGCCAGGTATTTAGTGATTTGTCGGATTTTATTAATTCACCACTAAAAAATGTTGGAAATATAAATAGAGTAAATATTTGGATACGTCCCATAAATAATATTATAAACGCTACAATAGCTGCTAAAAGTGGTGCTTTAGCGGTGAGTTCAGGTTTTTATAGCATTCCTTATAATAATTCTAAGGGAGGTATTCTGGACACTATGCTTTGGCAGACAATAAATAGTGGAAATGATTCTTACACAAACAACAATATTATTTTACCGAGTACTGGTTTAAATAATAGATTTCATCATGGATTTATATCTGTAAATTACACTAACACAAGTTTTAATTGGAACAATGATTTAAGCATAAATTCTCCTGTTGGACTTATTGATTTTTACAGTATAATTTTCCACGAAGCAATGCATCTATTAGGTTTTAATAGTTTAATTAATGAAACTGGTAATTCATCGGTTTACTTCAATCAACCAGGAATAGCGGATCATTATTACAGTCGTTATGATAAATTTTTATCTTCTAATGGAACTAACTTAATTACAAATGCAAGTGATTCCTGCAATATGTACGATTATATATTTAATCCGCATCTAAACACAAACGTCTTATACCCTGATTGCACTAACTTGAATCATTTAAATTTAAATTCTTCAGTAGATAAAACAATCTGTGGTAAAGCCATTACTTATACAGGAAACAACAACACACCAATTCCATTATATACACCTCAATGTTTTGAAAGCGGTAGTAGTTTAAGTCATTTTGAAGATCAGTTATATCCAACTTGTAATTATGCAAATAATAATTTATATTTTGCAATGAGTAATGCAATTGGCTCAATATCAACAAAAAGATTTTTACGCCCTGAAGAGAGAAATGTTTTATCTGATATAGGATATAGCGTAAAAACAACCTTTGGAAATGTTGCACAACATAGTTTCATTGATTATACAATTCCTCTAAATAGTTCAATTGTTGGCGGAATTAATGATGGACTAAATGCAGATCAGTCATTTCAATTTATTGGTACTATGGGGCAAACCATAAATATAACAAATATATTAGCCAACGATTACACAAACAACTCTAATATTGATTATTCTCCAAATTTAAATAATCTCAGATTTAGTTGTTTAGAAGATCTTTCCACTACTACTTCATTCAGCGCATCTAATTTATCTGTCTCATCTGGAGATTTAACAACAAGTATCTCTTTTGTTAGTAATGTACCCGGACTTCACATTCTGAGATATGTTCCAATTAATATTGTAACTAATCAAAAAGGAAATTTAACCTATGTTTTTGTTTATGTATTTGATAATTCTAGTTGTGCAACACCAATAAATGACAATTTAGTTAATAATGGTAATTTCGAACAATATTCTAACTTGCCTTGTGGCGGAATATGCGTTGACTACCCTCAAATTATAAAGGCATGTGGTTGGAGATCGTCTTGCGAAAATTCCACACCAGGTTATTTTAATGCATTAAGTGTTTTTAATACTAATTATAATTTTCAAATTCCTTGTAATCATGCAGGTTTTGAAAATGATAATCGCGGATACGCTGCATATGCTGGCATTGCTGGAGCACCAAAACAAGTAAATAATTTTATACCAGTCGTATCTGGTGGTCAAAATGAATCTATTATAACACAGCTAAAACAACCATTACTAGCAAATACAAAATATCAATTATGCTTTGATGTTTCTTTGGCAGAGGGAAGTAATTCGACGGCTATAAAGTTGCAAGCATATCTAAGCAAAAAATTAATAATTGAATCAAACCGTTTTGTAGACTTACCTCTAAATAATTCAAGTATGCTTTTTACTAATCCAACTTTTTCAACTATTTCAAATGGTTGGGAAAGAATTAGTTTTACGTTTACTACGGATTCTTTAGGAGGTGAAAAATATTTATATTTAGGCGGTCTTAAAAACGTACAATATAAAAATATTCCTTTACAACCAGATGAAAATATTTGTGATCATTATAATTTTAATTATGGTTTATATACAGATCAAGGTTATTACTATTACTATCTTGATAATGTTGATTTAAGATTATCACCAGATGTTATTTTTAATTTACCAAAATCGGTATGTATAAACTCTAATTTAAATAATTTAAGCGATTTTATTACTACATCTCAACCTATATCTGGTACTTTTTCAGGAGATGGCGTTATAAATAACAACGGTGTTTATTCTTTTAACTCAACAACTGCTGGATTAGGGATACATCAAATTACTTTTTTTCCACTTAATACAAGTCTATGTGTTATTCCGATTTCATGTACTATTACTGTTGTAAGTTTAGGTATTATTCCAACGTTCAACTCAATTGCACCTATTTGTTTGGGCTCAACATTTGCATTGCCAACTACTTCAACAAATGCAATTGGTATTACAGGTGCTTGGTCCCCAACAGCAAACAATACAGCAACAACAACCTATACATTTACTGCAGCAACAGGACAATGCGCTACAACTGCAACTTTAACTGTTACCGTATTACCAGCCTCTGATCCATCGTGTGGTAACACAAACAACAATTGTGGTTTAAGCACCTTGACCTTGTCAGTTCCAGAGCCTAACACAACGGTTTTGTATCGTCGTCAAAACTCAATTATAACCAACACTAACTATTTGGTAGCGACAGGAAAAAAGGTTACCATGCGAGCAGGAGATTTTATTAGTTTAAAACCAAACACCTATATCAATTCGGGCGCGGTGTTTTCTGCTAAAATAGAGCCTTGTGTTCTCTCTAAAACGGCAAAAGTTGGATTGGAACAAAAAATAGAATCAGAACTAATCAACAATATTGTTCTTTTTCCAAATCCAAACAATGGAACATTCGAGTTGATGAACATCGATACAACACTTTTCGGCAATCATTCAATTCAATTGAATGTCTATGATTTGAATGGTCGAAATTTATTCAGCAAAAATCTTTCCGATTCCGAAATTCCAAATTGCCAAGTCGATTTGCAACAATTTTCAGACGGAATGTATATCGTAAAATTAATTTCCGAGAGTTACTCACAAGATTTTAAATTCATAAAAAAATAGATAGTCTTGAATTTATTTTAATCTATAAAAGCCGAAAAATTATTTTTTCGGCTTTTTTTGTTTTATCAGTTGCAGAAATAATTTTTCCTTGCTCTAAAAAATTTCTTACTGGGATAAAATGATTTCCTACTAGTCAAAAATGATTTTAGGAGGGTTAGAAATGATTTCCAACTGTTCAAAATGATTTCTTACTGGTATAAAATAGTTTTGTATTGTTTAAAAATGATTTCTTACTGATGTAAAATAGTTTCTTACTGGTCAAAAAACATTTCTTACTGGATAAAGAAAATTTTATATTATTGATTATTAACAATATATCATAAATAATATATTTTATAACATTTTTTTATGATTTAAATAAAGATTAATATTAAAAATCGGCATAAATATTGAATTTTATTTGGTAATATTAATTTAAACAATACTATCATGGGAACTTATTTAGAACAAATAGACGAAAAATTAGCCATTCAATTAGCAAATTTTGCTTCAAAAATTGACGCCTACAATGTTGCATTTGCAATTTCTACCGCCGAGGTAACAAGTATTCAGACCGATGCGGTTTTTTATACTTGGGCAGTTACAAATTTTAAAAAAGTAGATACCTACAAAAAAAATTGGACTACGTTCAAAAACATTCTCAAAAAATGAGAATCCAACGTAACCAGTAACACAGCTCCCGAAGCCCCAACGTTGGATATCACCCCAACGGGTAGTGCCACCAGGTATTTTGGTTCGGTTTACAACCATGGTCAACCGCATTAAAGCACATCAAAGTTATACTACTGCCATAGGTCAAAACTTGGGAATAGAAATTTCGGCTTCGCAAAAAATCGATTTAGACAATGCAAAACCTGTTTTAAAATCAGTAATGCGAGGCGGACAAGTAAATTTACTTTGGAAAAAAGGAAAATTGGGAAGAATACTTATCGAAAAAGACAGCGGAGCAGGATTTGTAACCTTAGACAAAGATTTTCATCCTGATTTTATAGATAATTCTACTATGCCAGCACAAGTACAAAGTGCCATTTGGAACTACCGTGCCATTTATTTAATGAACGACGAAAAAGTAGGTATGTGGAGTGATATTGTAACCGTTACAGTTGCTGGATAGATTACTTAAGTTTAAATTTATGAAAACCTTGGTGTCATGCCAAGGTTTTTTTGTTTTGTAACAAATGAATTTTTACACAATCTATAAACTGAACTCTACAAACTATTAATTAAACCGTTTTCTGAACCACTTCAAAAATCTTCCCGTCTTCGCATTTCAATGTTTTTGCCGGGAATTTCATCAAAAGCGCATAATCGTGTGTTGCCATTATCACGGTTTTTCCTAACGCATTAACTTTTTTAAGTACTTCTAAAACTTCGGCACTGGTTTGTGGATCGAGGTTTCCCGTGGGTTCGTCGGCAAGAATTATTTCGGGATCATTGAGCAAAGCGCGTGCAATGGCTACGCTCTGTTGTTCGCCTCCAGAAAGTTGATGAGGCATTTTTTGAGCAAAATCTTTTAACCCAACTTTTGAAAGTACTTCATCGATTTTCAATTCCATTTCTTGCAAGTTTTCCCAACCGGTGGCTTTCAAAACAAAAAGCATGTTTTGATACACACTTCGATCGGAAAGTAATTTAAAATCCTGAAAAACCATTCCTATTTTTCGTCTCAAAAACGGAATTTCTTTTTCTTCTAAAGTTTTTAGATCATAACCCACAAACGAACCTTCGCCAGTGGCTAATTTCAATTCGCCATAGAGCGTTTTCATGAAACTACTTTTTCCTGAACCTGTTTTTCCTATCAAATAAATGAATTCTCCTTTCTCGATTTCGAGATTAATATCATCCAAAATAATTTTTTCGGATTGATAAATAGTTACTCCATGAAGAGAAAGTACAGATTTTGACATATTGAATGATTTTATTTTGTAAAAGTACTATCTAAACGCAGTTAATCAAAATTTATTTTTTAAAAATCGAAACAATTTCAAAAACCAATTTCAAAAATCAAATACAAAAGACAATATCAATATCAATTCCTAAATTAAGAAATGTTTAAAACAATGTTTATAATAAAAACCGAATTCATTTCGTTATAGAAACAACAATCTTATTTTTGATTTATGAAACAAATTCGCACGATTCGATTTTCTCCTTTATATATAGCATTTCTTTTTCTAGCATTTTTTTCAGCATCGGCGCAAAAATCGGCAATATATGCTAACGATTCCGAAGATTATTCTCGTGCACTTTCCTTATTTCAGGACAAGCAATATCAATCGGCAGAAATTTTGTTTAATAAAGTAAAATTAGAAAATAAAAATTTCGATATTCAATCGGATTGTTCCTATTATGCTGCGGTTTGCGCCATTCATCTCAATCAATCCAATGCTGATGATTTAATGGAAAATTTCGTTGCAAATTATCCAACAAGTACCAAAACAAACCAAGCCTATATTGAAGTCTCACATTATTATTTTGTTCAAGAAAATTATCAAAAATCATTAGAATGGTCGAAAAAAGTTGATGAAAACACTTTAAACAGTCAAGATTTAGATGCTTTTTATTTTCAATTAGGATATGGTTATTTCACCTCTAAAAATGTAAAAGAAGCCACCAATTATTTCAATAAAGTTGTAAATTCTCCCGAGTATGGCTCGCAAGCGAAGTATTATTTAGGGTTTATGGCCTATGAAGTTGATAATTACAAAGAAGCCAACAAACAATTTGACCAAGTTGCTGGCGAGGAAAAATACAAAGAAAAACTGTCCTATTTTCAGGCAGATATGAATTTTAAATTAGGGAAATTTCAAAAAGCAATCGATTTGGGAAAAGTGGCTATGGAAATATCCAATGCTTCGGAGAAATCAGAATTAAGCAAAATCATTGGCGAAAGTTATTTCAATTTGAATCAATACGATAAAGCATTGCCCTATTTATTAGAATATCGTGGCAAGAAAGGAAAATGGAACAATACCGATTTTTACCAATTGGGATATGCCTATTACAAACAAAATAATTTCGAAAATGCCATTTCGCAATTCAATAAAATTATTGACGGAAAAGATTTTGTTGCCCAAAATGGCTATTATCATTTGGGTGAATGTTATCTCAAAACCGATAGAAAATTACAAGCATTCAACGCTTTTAAGAATGCTTCGGAGATGGTTTTTGATTTGAAACTTCAAGAAGATGCTAATTTGAATTATGCCAAATTGAGTTACGAAATCGGAAATTCCTACCAATCTGTTCCCGATGTTTTATCGAATTTTATTGCAAAATATCCAAAAAACACTAACGTTCCAGAATTAGAAAATTTATTAATAAATTCTTTTATTTCTTCAAAAAATTATAAAGACGCCTTGATTTTATTAGATAAAAACAGAAAACCCGAAAACAAATTAGCCTATCAAAAGGTAACATTTTATCGTGGTTTAGAACTTTTTACAGATGGAAATTACAAAGAAGCGAATCCGATGTTTAAAAAATCGATTGCAGAACAAAAAGATCCAAAATTTTTGGCTCGTGCCACTTTCTGGAAAGCCGAAACCGAATTTATTCTAGAAAATTTCAACGAATCGTTATCTAACTTCAATCAATTTGCGAGTTTACCCGAATCGAAAAATGTTCCAGAATATAAAAACATCAATTACAATATTGCCTATTGTAATTTTAAAATGAAGCAATACGATCAAGCAGGCGATTTTTTTCAGTTGCAAATCAATGCTGTGAAAGACGATAAAGTTCGATTGAATGATAGTTTTCTGCGTTTAGCAGATTCTCGATTTGTGATGCAAAAGTATCAGATTGCTTTGGATTCTTACACAAAAGTTATTGAATCTAAAAGTATTGATGCGGATTATGCTGCATATCAAAAAGCAATTTGTTATGGATTTTTATCTAAAAATGATAAAAAAATTGAAAATTTTAATCAATTTCTAAAAGATTTTCCAAAATCGCAATATCGTGACGATGCCTTGTTTGAACTCGCAAATACCTATGTATCCGAAAACAAAAACGACTTGGCAATTAAAATTTACGATCAATTGAATTCGGAATTTAAAAATGGCTCCTATAATGCAAAATCAATTTTAAAACAAGGTTTGATTTATTACAATTCTGATAAAGATGATTTGGCAATTTCAAAATTTAAAAAAGTAGCCTCGGAGTTTCCAAAATCTTCCGAAGCATTAGAAGCCGTTGCGACAGCACGATTGATTTATGTTGATAATGGAAAAGTCGATGAATATGCAACTTGGGTAAAAACGCTAGATTTTGTTGAGGTTTCTGATACAGATTTAGATAACGACACATTTAATTCTGCGGATAAACAATACCAACAAGGCAATTCGAAACCTGCAATTACAGGGTTTTCGGGCTATGTTTCAAAATTTCCAAACGGAATCAATGCTTTGAAAGCAAACTTCTATTTGGCACAATTGTACTTTAATGAAGGTTTAGAGAAAAATGCGATTCCAAATTATGAATATGTAATTTCAAAAACACGAAACGAATTTACGGAGCAATCTTTGGCTCGTTTGGCTCAAATTTTTATCAAAATAAACGATTTTACAAAAGCACCACCAATTTTAAAACGTTTAGAAACCGAAGCCGATTTTCCGCAAAATGTAACTTTTGCACAAGCAAATTTAATGAAATCGTACTACGATTTAAAAGATTATCCAAATGCTGTGATTTATGCCGAAAAGGTTTTAGCCAATCCAAAAACCGAAAATAAAATCAAATCCGATGCTCAAATTATCGTGGCACGTTCTGCAATAAAATCAAGTGATGATGCTAAAGCAAGAGTTGCATACGCAAAATTACAAACTATCGCAAAAGGCGAATTGGCTGCCGAAGCCTTGTTTTATGATGCCTATTTTAAAAATAAAGATGGCAATTTTGACTTGTCTAATAAATCGGTTAATAAATTATCAAAAGAGTATTCAAGTTATAAATATTTTGGTGCTAAAGGATTGATTGTCATGGCAAAAAATTTTTATGGATTAAAAGATAGTTACCAAGCAACCTATATTTTGAATGCCGTTTTAGAGAATTTTAAAGATTTTGCTGACATTCAAGAAGAAGCCCAAAAAGAATTAGACGCTATTAAAACCGAAGAAGCAAAAACCAATTCTTCAATCATTAAATAAAAAACTCTGTGAGACTCTGTGTATTCTTCGTGAACCTCTGTGTAATAAATTATAAAATGAAAAACAAATTAGCCTTATTTATATTTATGATAGCATTTCAATTTTCCTTTTCTCAAAAGAAAGACGAGAATATTGGAACCGAAGTCGTAAATATCGTAAAACCATATACACCAACAATTTCTGACGCATCAAAAATTAAGGAAATTCCTGCTGACGAAGATACTGAAACAACCAAAAAAGAAATTGTAAAATACAACATTTTTTCGTTCCCAGTTGCTTCGACTTTCACGCCATCTAAAGGAAAAGCAGCAACTGTTGACAAAGAAAAACCAGAGGAAATTTCCAAGAATTATGCAACTTTTGGGATTGGAAATTATGGAAATTTGAATGCGGAATTTTTTGTAACAGAAAACATCAGCAATACCGATTATTTTGGTGCTGCTTTGAGGCATTTATCTTCGCAAGGCGGCATCAAAAACTTGGAACTTCAAGACAAATTCTATGATACTAATTTAGATTTGACTTATGGTTCAAACCAAAGGGATTTTTCGTGGAATTTTGATTTAGGTTATCAAAACCAACAGTACAATTGGTATGGTTTGCCATCGGATTTTGAAGTAACTATTTTACCACAAAATCGAGAAACTTTAGTGAATTCGATTAATGAAAAACAATCTTATAATAATTTTTATGTTGGTGGAAATTTAAACTTCAAAGAAAGCATTTTTAAAGAAATGAGTTTCAAATTCAATCGTTTTTCAGATTCATTTAATTCAGCAGAAAATCGTTTTTTTGTAAAACCATCTTTTGAGATTGACGTTATGGACAAAAAAATAAAAACTAATATTCTGGTTGATTATGTTGGTGGAGAATTCAAAAATAATTATTTTAAAACCAATGTTGAGCCTTTGAAATATGGTTATGTAAACTTGGGAATTAATCCAAATTATGTGATCAACCAAGATGATTTATCGATTAGTTTGGGTGTGAATTTATTTTACAGTTCAGATAACATCAACAACAAAGGCAAGTTTTTTGTCTATCCACAAGTCAATGCTTCATATAAAGTTGTTGGCGATTTAATGGTTTTTTATGCAGGAGCAGAAGGAAGTTTAGATCAAAATTCGTATCATGATTTGGTACAAACAAATCCGTTTGTTTCACCAACATTTTTTGTTTCGCCAACAGATAAACAATATGATATTTTTGCTGGTTTGCGAGGAAAATTGGCAAATAATATGAGTTATAATATTAAAGGTTCCTATAAAACAGAAAAAAATAAATTGCTCTATAAAGCCAATAATTATTCGCTTTTAAACTTAAATATTGATGGTTATGCGAATGGAAATTCTTTTGATGTCGTTTCAGAAGATTTAAAAACATCCAGTTTTTTTGGAGAATTAAAAGCCGATTTTTCTAAAAATGTAAGTTTTGGAATCAATGGAACTTTCAATAGTTTTGGAGTTTCAATTCAAGAAAAACCTTGGAATTTACCATCCATAAAAATGGGAGCGAATTTAGATTTTATAATTTCTAAAAAATGGTATGCAGGTACAAATTTCTTTTTTGTTGGTGAGCGAAAAGATCAACAAATTAATTTAGATATTCCGTTGCTTGCTTCAAATAACGAAATCAAAACCTTGCCAAGTTATTTTGATGTAAATGCGCACGTTGGCTTCAATTATAGCAATCGATTAACTACTTTTTTAAAATTGAATAACATTGCCAATCAGCAATATCAAAAATGGTTGAATTTCCCCGTTCAAGGATTTCAAGTTCTTTTAGGCGCAAATTATAAATTTGATTTTTAAGGTTTAACTTCTCATCTTTGCGATAAAAAAATGCTTTTCAAACAAAAAATCCTTCAACAATTTCAAGAAATTATAAACGATAGAGTTGATGTTTTTCAGGATATGATTTCAGCATTGACCGAAGATTCAAAAAATGATGCTAAAGGTTCCGCTGGCGACAAACATGAAACGTCTCTTTCGATGATGCATATTGAACAAGAAAAACTCAATAAAAAATTATCCGAAATTTTACTTCAAAAATCAATTTTGGATAAAATAGATGTGAATCAAAGTTCCAGAAAAATCGCTATTGGAAGTTTAATTCAAACCAATGGAATGTTACTTTTTATGTCAACTGCTTTGCCAAAAATTAGTGTAGATGAAAAAACGATCATTTCAGTTTCGCCGCAATCTCCTTTAGGAAGTAAACTTTTAGGCAACGAAGTTGGTTTTGAGTTTGAAATAAATGGGACTAAATATTTGATTGAAAGTATCGAATAAATCACTTTTACTTTTGTATTTCAATTAAAAATATGTTTATAGTTATAAATTGTAACTAAAAATATATTTTTAGTTTTTAAATTAAAACATTTTTCTGTATTTCGTACAAATAAAAATAAAATCAGAATTTTATGTGCGGAATTTTAGCAATTATTGGAAAAGGAAAAAATCAAGAATTAGTAAAAACACTTTCTAAAAGAATGTCACATCGCGGACCAGACGAAAGCGATTTACATGTTACAGAAAATGGTCATATTTTGAGTCACGAAAGGCTTTCGATTATCGATTTGCATTCGGGTAAGCAACCTATAAAAGGTTCAAAAACTGCTTATATGGTTCACAATGGCGAAGTTTATAACCACCAAGAATTGCGAGACGGAATACTAAAAGATCATACTTTTAGAACAAAATCAGACTCAGAAGTTATTGTTCATTTATACGAAGAATTTGGCTATAATTTTTGCCATTTACTCGATGGAGATTGGGCTTTTGTTGTTGTCGATGGCGACGATTACATCGCAGGTCGAGACCCAATGGGCGTAAAACCCTTATATTATGGACTTGACGAACGTGGCAGAATGTATTTCGCATCGGAAATGAAACCCATTGCAGACCAGTGCAAAACATTTTCGACATTTCCTCCGGGGCATTATTATACAGCATCTACAGATTTTGTAAAATACTATAAACCAGAATACGAGGATTATCAAAAAGCAACAAAAGAATTGGATTTAGTTGCTATTAGAGAGTCATTGACAGAGGCAACTCGCAAGCGATTAATGAGCGATGTACCAATTGGAGTGTTGCTTTCTGGCGGATTAGATTCTTCATTAACATCATCAATAGCCTCACGATTATTAGCCGAATCAGGTAAAAAATTACATTCATTTTCTATTGGTTTAGATGCCGATGCGCCAGATGCTAAAGCCGCCAGAAAAGTTGCTGAATTTTTAGGAACAGAACACCACGAAGTGCATTTCACAATCGAAGAGGGAATTGAAATTCTTGATAAATTGATTTGGCATCTAGAAACCTACGATGTAACCTCAATTCGAGCCAGTACTCCTATGTATTTTTTATCAAAAGCAATTACCGATTTAGGAATAAAAGTAGTACTTTCTGGCGAAGGTGCTGACGAAATTTTTGGAGGCTATTTATATTTCAGAAACGCACCCACTACAGAAGATTTTCAGAAAGAGACGATTGAAAGGGTTCAGAAATTATTCACAGCAGACTTACTTCGAGCAGACAAATCTACCATGGCTCACGGATTAGAAGCAAGAGTTCCATTTTTAGACAAATCTTTTCTAGATACTGCAATCTTAATAAAAGCAGAAGAAAAAATGCCAAAAACATACGATGGCAAAGAAAAATACATTCTCAGAAAGGCTTTTGACACACCAGATAATCCCTATTTGCCAGACGAAGTTTTGTGGCGTCAAAAAGAACAGTTTTCTGATGGAGTTGGCTACAACTGGATAGATGAATTAATTGAATATTGTTCATCAAAAGTATCTAATATTCAACTTGAAAATGCTCAAAAAGAATTCCCATACAATACTCCAACAACAAAAGAGGCCTATTTTTATAGAACCATTTTCAATAAATATTATCCGCAAATTTCTGCAGCACAAACAGTTAGAAAATGGATTCCGAAATGGCAGGAGAATCAAGATCCAAGCGGACGAGCAAATGCTGCACATGTTCACGCCGATATTGAAATCGCCAAAGCAAATGATGTTATAATTTGATTAGAATAATTTTGCACAAAAAAAATCCTCATTTTTTTTGAAATGAGTATTTTTTTATTTTTATAAATTTCAATAATTATTCTCCAAATTTCCAATCGAATTCATCTTTGATATTTATAATGGCTCCTAATTCGACATTAGCAATTTTTCCGAATTCGGTTTGTAAAATAATCCAGTTTTCTTCATTGAAATGATTTTCGGCTAAATCAAAATCTTCTTTTTCCCAAGACCTAAAACTGGATACTTCTAGTTTCACTTCTTCTACATTTCTATCGATTACTTTTTTATCGAACAAAGTTAAGTTTGAACTGGACGAAATTAAATAACCTAAGCGCAAATTTTCGTCTTCATAAAATGTTAAGCGAAGTTTTTGTTCATTATAAACGTAAATAACATTTTTGTCATCGTCTTCGAATTGTTTATTAGGTTTGCCATAAATCGCTATAACATCTTTTTGTTTCATCCCGAAAAGTAACTTGTCGATTCCATTTTTTGGATTTATTTTCATGAGTTTTTTAATGTAAAAATATGAAATTGAGTTTTAAGAAATAGATTTTTTAAAGTAATAACTTATAAACAAAAAAAATGCTCACAGTTACGTGAGCATTTTTTTTAATCAAGAATTAATTACAATCTTGTAACTAATTTAGTCAATTTTGATTTTAAATTAGATGCTTTATTATCGTGAATAATGTTTTTCTTAGCCAATTTATCAATCATAGAAATTACCCCAGACAATTTTGCAGAAGCATCCGATTTATCCGTTGACATTCTTAATGCTTTAATAGCATTACGAGTTGTCTTGTGTTGGTATTTGTTAAGTACTCTTCTTTTTTCGTTACTTCTAATTCTTTTTAAAGCAGATTTATGATTTGCCATTGTGTCTTAATTTTTATTTAATTGTAGCCCGTAGGGGAGTCGAACCCCTCTTACATGGATGAAAACCATGCGTCCTAACCGATAGACGAACGGGCCATTATTTTTGTAATTCGAGTGCAAAAATACAATTATTTTTTATTAATACAAGAGTTAAATCAAGTTTTTTAAAAATATTTTTTATTTTTTTTAATATGCTTTAGCAAATAGCACTCTACCAGTAGATTCGGCTCCTGTCAAAACACATTTACCTTGTTCTAGTTTTCTATCAATTGGGATACATCGAATGGTTGCTTTTGTTAAATCCTTGATTTTTTCTTCTGTTTCTGCAGTTCCGTCCCAATGCGCAGATATAAATCCTGTTTTATTTTCTAGAACTTCTTTAAATTCTTCGAAAGAATTGACTTCGGTAATATGCGAGTTTCTATAATTGAATGCTTTTTCGAATAAATCATTCTGAATTTGAACGAGTAGTTCGTTTATGTAAGCAACAATTCCTTCTTTTGGTTTTATTTCTTTGGTTAAAGTATCACGACGAGCAACTTCAAATGTACCATTTTCTAAATCTTTTGGACCTACTGCTATTCGAACAGGCACACCTTTAAGTTCCCATTCTGCAAATTTAAAACCTGGTTTTTGAGTAGTTCTATCATCAAATTTAACGGCTATTCCTATTTTTTTGAATTCAGAAACTAACTCTTTTACTACAATTGAAATTGATGTAAACTCATCGTCAGTTCTAAATATTGGAACAATAACTACCTGTATTGGAGCCAAATTTGGCGGTAAAACTAATCCGTTATCGTCGGAGTGTGTCATCACCAAAGCACCCATTAAACGTGTAGAAACACCCCAAGATGTTCCCCAAACATGTTCTTGCTTTCCTTCAGAATTTGCAAATTTTACGTCGAATGCTTTAGCAAAATTTTGACCTAAATAATGTGATGTTCCTGCTTGTAAAGCCTTTCCATCTTGCATTAAGGCTTCAATACAGTAGGTTTCGTCGGCTCCAGCAAAACGTTCGGTTTCGGTTTTTAGTCCTTTTATAACTGGCATAGCCATAAAATTCTCTGCAAAATCGGCATATACGTGCATCATTTTTTCGGATTCTTCCAAGGCTTCTACTTTTGTTGCGTGAGCAGTATGTCCTTCTTGCCATAAAAATTCGGCTGTTCGCAAAAATAATCTGGTGCGCATTTCCCAACGAACTACATTAGCCCATTGGTTTATTAGTAATGGTAAATCTCTGTAAGATTGAATCCATCCTTTGTATGTTGACCAAATTATTGCCTCACTTGTTGGGCGAACAATAAGTTCTTCTTCTAACTTTGCATTTGGATCGACAATTAATTTTCCAGGTTTGTCGGGATCGTTTTTTAGCCTATAATGTGTTACAATAGCACACTCTTTGGCAAAACCTTCGGCATTTTTTTCTTCGGCTTCGAACATGCTTTTTGGAACAAACAAAGGAAAATAAGCATTGCTATGTCCTGTTTCTTTAAACATTCGGTCGAGTTCAACTTGCATTTTTTCCCAAATACCATAGCCATAAGGTTTAATGACCATGCAACCACGCACACCAGAGTTTTCAGCTAAGTCGGCCTTAACTACCAGTTCGTTATACCATTTTGAATAATCTTCGGATCGTGTTGTAAGGTTCTTGCTCATAAAATATAGTTTGGCACAAAAATTGTTTAACTTAAAAATAACTAAATAGTTTGGCAAAACTAACTATTTTTGTAATGTCCAACAATAAAAATACCATAGATATGAAAACTAATTATCATTCTTTAAAAAAAGCATCCATTTATAGTTTATTTGGATTTCTTACAATTGCAATTTCTTCTTGTGGCTCCTATCAAAATAGTTCTTATTATGATAAAGACGGAATATACGGAAATTCTGAAAAACAGCGACCAGAGACCCAGTATGTTGGTACTGAAAATAATCAATACAAAAATTATTTCAAAAATCTTAGAGACGACAACCAAGAACCGGAAGTAATTACAGATGTTGACAAATACAGTTCTGTTACAAACACAAATTATGGAAACGGTACAACAAATCAATCGTATAATAGTAACTCGAGTTGGGGTAGTAATCCTGACCATGTTACGGTAAACTATTATGGAAACTCAGGATACAACAATTGGGGTTATAACAATTGGTATGGAAATAATTGGGGATACAGTAATCCATATTATTACAGCAATTGGTATGGGTCTAGTTTTGGTTGGGGATATAACAATTATTGGTATAGTAGTTATTGGAATGTAGGATATAGCCCATATTATAACTATTGGTATGGTCCAAACTATGGATATAACAACTTTTATGGTTATAATAATTATTATGGTAACAATGGATATTATGGAAATGGTTATAATAATGGAAATTCTTATAGTTACAATCATGGTCGCAGAGGTTCATCGTACAATAATTTTGGTAGAGAATCCTCGGTATATGACAATAATTCTGGTCGAAGAGGTTCTAGCACTAACAATGTGAGAGGTGTAGCAGGACAAAGAGATAACGGATTGTTCGGTTCAACACGAGATAATAACTCTAACCCTAGAAGTTTTAATCCTAGAAGCGAAAGTAGCCCTAGAACTTCGATATCTAATTATAGTGATAACCCTAGAAGTTTTAATCCTAGAAGCGAATCGACACCGTCTAGAGATGTAACTCCAAACTATTCCAACACACCTAGAACTTATTCTGAACCAACAAGAACTTATTCGGAGCCAACAAGAACTTATTCGCAACCCGCACGTAGTTATTCTGAGCCAACAAGAACTTATTCACAACCCACACGCAGTTATTCTGAGCCAACACGTAGTTACTCTCCAAGCCCTAGTTATGGCGGTGGAGGAGGCGGCTATTCTGGCGGCGGTGGAGGAAGATCTGGAGGTAGCGGCGGAAGACGATAGGATATTTCACAATCGTAGTAGTATAGATAACAATTTAGTATTGTATTTGATTTAAAATAAAACAAAATGAAAAAATATTTATCGATTATAATGTTGGGTTTGATGATTACTTCTGCTCAATCTCAAGAAATATCTGATGCTTTGCGCTACGCTCAAGATAATTTAAACGGAACTGCCCGATTCAGGGCCATGAGTGGTGCATTTGGAGCCTTAGGAGGCGATTTATCTTCTATAAACGTAAATCCTGCTGGCTCGGTTATTTTTGCAAATAACCAAGTAGCAGGTTCGGTTACCGATTTTGCAATCAGAAACAATACCAACTATTTAGGTACAAAAACAACGGATAACAAAAATTCTTTAGACTTAAATCAAGCAGGAATAGTTTTAGTTTTTAAAAACGATGACAGGCATAGCGGTTGGAAAAAATTTGCTTTGGCTCTAAACTATGATAATACGAATAATTTTAATAATTCTATTTTCTCCTCGGGTTTAAACCAAAAATCGATTGATAGTTATTTTTTGAGTTATGCTAATGCAAACCCAAGTATTAATCAACTGGGAATACCTTTAAACACAGTTCAAGATTCGTTTTATGATCAGTTAAATTATGCCGACCAACAGGCTTTTTTAGGCTATCAAGCATTTATCGTAAATCCCGTTACAAATTTACCAAACAATAGTGTTTACTTATCGAATGTTCGTGCTGGCGGAAATTATCATCAAGAAAATAGTTATATTACCAAAGGCTATAATGGCAAATTATCCTTTAACGCATCGGCGGCATACAACGATACGTTTTATTTTGGATTGAGTTTAAACTCTCATTTTAACGACTACAAGCAATCTACCAGTTTCTACGAATCTAATTCAAATACTTTAGATGCAAATTACAGAGTTAGAAGCATTCGTTTTAATAACGATATTCACACATTTGGTTCAGGGTTTTCGATGCAATTGGGTATAATAGCAAAACTAAATAAAGAATTTAGAGCCGGAATAGCCTACGAATCTCCAACTTGGTACCAACTAAACGATGAGTTAATTCAAACCCTAACCGCAGTAAGCAGTAGTACGGCTGGAGTTCTTGCAGCAGATGTTGTAAACCCAAATGTAACCAATGTTTATGATCCATATAAATTACAAACACCGAGTAAAATAACTGGAAGTTTGGCTTATGTTTTTGCTAAAAGAGGATTAATCAGTTTGGATTATGCAATAAAAGATTATTCCAAAACTACTTTTAAACCTCAAAATGATTTTAGCGGAATCAATTCAAAAATGGCAAGCATTCTAAACACTGCAGCCGAATTCAGGCTCGGAGCAGAATACCGAATCAAACAATGGAGTTTGCGTGGCGGCTACCGAATGGAACAAAGTCCTTATAAAGATAAAAAAATCATGGGCGATTTATTTGGAATTTCAACAGGTCTCGGATACGATTTTGGAGGCACAAAACTCGATTTGTCCTATGCTTATGCCAAACGAAGTTCGCAACAACAATTCTTTTCTCAAGGATTTACGGATTATTCTAACACAAGTGCAATAACAAACAATGTAACCGTTACTTTGGCTTTTGATTTGTAAGCCATCAACAAATAGAAATTTAATCCGCTCGAAAACAGCGGATTTTTTTAACAAAAAATTGTTCCTTAAAAGATTAAAAAAAAGGCGTAATTTTGCACACCAAATAAAGGTTATTTATGAGAACGAAATCGTTGAAAAAAAATAAAATTAACGTAATTACGCTTGGATGCTCCAAAAATGTGTATGACAGCGAAGTACTCATGGGTCAGTTGCGTGCGAGCGGAAAAAACGTAACTCATGAGGCAAAACCCGAAGAAGAAGGAAACATTATTGTAATCAACACTTGTGGTTTTATTGACAATGCAAAGGCAGAATCTGTAAACATGATTTTGGAATATGCAAACAAAAAAGAACGTGGTTTAGTCGATAAAGTTTTTGTAACTGGATGTTTATCAGAAAGATATCGCCCCGATTTAGAAAAAGAAATTCCTAACGTAGATCAGTATTTTGGCACAACCGAATTACCTGCACTTTTGAAGGCTCTGGGTGCTGATTACAAGCACGAATTACTTGGTGAACGTTTAACTACTACTCCAAAAAACTATGCGTATCTAAAAATTTCTGAAGGCTGCGACCGACCTTGTAGTTTTTGTGCGATTCCGTTAATGAGAGGAAAAAATGTTTCTCAAACTATCGAAAAGTTAGTAAAAGAAGCCGAAGGTTTGGCTCGAGATGGTGTTAAAGAATTGATTTTGATTGCTCAAGATTTAACCTATTATGGTTTAGATTTATACAAAAAACGTAATCTTGGAGAACTTTTAGAGGCTTTAGTAAAAGTAGAAGGAATAGAATGGATTCGTTTGCACTATGCTTTCCCGACAGGTTTCCCGATGGATGTTTTGGAGATTATGAAACGTGAACCCAAAATTTGCAATTATATTGATATTCCGTTGCAACACATTTCGGATTCGATTCTAAAATCGATGCGACGAGGAACAACACAAGCAAAAACTACAAAATTGCTAAAAGATTTTCGCGAAGCAGTTCCAGGAATGGCAATTCGTACTACGTTAATTGTTGGTTATCCTGGCGAAACGCAAGAAGATTTTGATATATTGAAAGAATTTGTTCAAGAGATGAAATTCGATCGAATGGGTTGTTTTGCCTATTCGCACGAAGAAAACACGCATGCCTATTTGCTCGAAGACGATGTTCCAGCCGATGTGAAACAAGCACGTGCCAACGAAATTATGGAATTGCAGTCGCAGATTTCGTGGGACATGAATCAAGAAAAAGTAGGTCAAACGTATCGTTGTATTATTGACCGAAAAGAAGGTGGACATTTTGTAGGTCGAACTGAATTTGATAGTCCAGATGTTGATAACGAAGTACTGATTGACGCTACAAAACATTACGTAAAAACAGGCGAATTTATAATGATTAAAATCATAGAAGCAACGGAATTCGATTTATATGGCGAGCCTGTTTAGAAATTTTATATATTTACATTAAAATTATACTAAATGAAACCAATTCAAATTATTATATTAACATCGATTGTGTTTTTGTCAATCAATTCTATTTCAGCACAAAACTACGGCGGATATCCAAATCAAAACGGCTACGGAGGTCAAGGCTATGGTTCAAATCGAGGAATGGGTGGTGTGAACGGGAGTATGAGTCATGGAATAAATACGCAAAGACCACCAGAAGTCGAAAGCGAAAAATCGAAAAAAGAGCGATTTGACAAAATGATGGACAAATTTAAAACCGAATTGACTTTAGACGAACTCCAGATGTATGCAATTTCGGATGTAATGTCAACAAGCGTAAAAAAACAAGATGCGATTATAAAAAAAGAAGAAGGACAAGATGAAAAAATCGAAGAACTAAAAGCATTGTCTGAAACTACTGATCGTAAAATAAATGAATTTCTAAACAAGGATCAAAAGGAAAAATACAAAAAACTAATTGATGAAAAAAAAGAAAGAATTGAAAAAATGAAACGATAGGAGATTACAAATTTATAGTCTCCTATCGTTATTAGCCTTTTTTATAATTAATTAAAACTAATTTAGTATCATTTAGTCTTTCATGATTTTTATAACTTTTTCGATTCCTGAACTCATAATTTTTATAAAATAAATTCCGTTTGAGAGTTCTTTTAAACTTATTTCGGTAGTTAATCCGTTTACATTTTTGTCTATCATTTTTTGCCCCAAAACTGAAAAAATCACTACAGAATCTATCACTGATTCGTTTTCAATAGTGAAAATATCGTTTGCTGGGTTTGGATAAGATTTAAGTTTATTGAAAACAAAATCATTGTTGGACAAAGTCGAAATAAATTTAGAATTGCAAGTTTCAGTAACTATTACAGGATTAAAATCGAAATAAATATTAGCAATATTCGGAATAATATCACCCAATTTATATCCAAGTTTTGGCTTTATTTGAAAAGATATATATCCGTGACCAATTTGTGTATTGGCAACAGATGGAGGTAATTGAACGTTATCGAAATTCCAATTTAAATTATTTTCTATTCGGGTTAGTGTATAACTATTACTTGCTTTAACCATTTTAATAGAAGTTTCGTCCAGTTTTGCATCTAAAATATCGGTAACATTTATAAAACTTGCATCGGCTGTTCCTGTGTTTTCGAATCTAATAGTATAATTCAAATAGTCATTTGATGTAAATGATGATAGTTGAATTTCTTTTCCGTGCGATTCCATTTTATCATTTGGGTCGAATGATCCAACTATTATTTGCGACGAAATACTAGTGTCGTTTAATAGGTTTACATCTCCAATAATTGGAGAAACGGAGGCTGAATTTGTTAAAAGTCCACCAATAGCAATGGTTGGAATTGTTGGAACTTGCATAGTTACAATTATACTTCGTGATTCGAAAGGTTGCAAATTAGTGAAAACATAACTAAAACCAGTTGGTGTTGATGTTACTCCCGATTGCGAATTCGAAATTATTGAAACTAAATTATCTTTAGTAAATGATAAAGTCCCCAATGAAATGGTTTGATTACCATTGTTAGTATATACAATTTCGTTTTTGTAAGTAAATCCAGGTTTTGGTTGTGCAATCGGTAGTATTGAAACTGATAAATCATTAAATAATTGAGTAATAGTTACCGGAAAATTATATGTTATTGCATTTCCGTTTGGATTGCCTTGAATAAAAACATAACTCCCAGGATTTGCAGTGTAGTATGGATAATTTAGAATTAAACCAAAATTATATACATTACTTTGATTGTTAATATTTGGATCGTTAATTACATAAACACCATTGGGAGCAATAACATCTGTTTGTATAGTGCTATTTTTTAGGATTCTAAATTTAGCATCATTAAAACTTTGTTCGCCGTTGTCCTTAATACCATTATTATTAGTGTCCAAAAACGATTTTAGCACAAGTCCTGTGTCAACTACGGTAACATTTACAATTGTAGATTTACAAACCGTTGGATACAAAACATCGCAAATGTTGTAATTAAATACATAAGTTGCAGGCGGAGTTCCTGGTGCCACACCAATTGTACCGTTTCGATTTAATGTTAATCCTACAGGAATATTACTCGAAGATAAAATTACATTAGATTGGTTTGGCATAACTCCATTAAAAGTGTCATTTGCAAAAACTGACTTTGTTACCCCACCAAGATTAGAGTTTATAGGCAAACCACTAAAATCGTCGCCAACAACTTTAATGATATTGTTTATTTTAAATTGTGGAGTGGTGTAATAACATCCGTTAGAATCGCCAATTCTTGCCGTATAATTTCCAGGTAATAACAAAGTATTCTGTACTGTAGAAACATATACATTATTAGTTTCATCATGGATACTGTAATAATTGTAAGGAGGTTTTCCACCAATTCCATCAATTGTTACTCCTTGACGCGTTGCACCACCATCAAAATAAGTAAGATTTATACCCAAATTATCAGGAGCAACTACAACAAAATCTATATAAGTCGATAAGCTATTTACATCCGTGACAACAACTCTATAATTACCTGCGTTTAGATCATTTGAAAAAATTAAAGAATTTACAGGAAGCGTTACTGGTGTATTAAATAAAGTATTATTTAAATATATTTGATACATATACGGACTTGTTCCTCCGTTAATTTGATAACTTATGTGTTTTCCTCCAACGCAATTATCATTTGAAGAAAAGATATTTAAATTTAACTGCGAAAATAAATGGGATGTAAATATAAAGAATAGAACTAAAGTAATTTTTTTCATAATTGTATGATTTGATTTCGTAAAACTATGAAAAATAAAGAGTTGGTTTTTTTTAGGAAGAATTTTTATGTTTTTTTTAACATATTTTTATCGAATTTAGCAAAGATCCAAAAAAATTATTTTGCTTCCAAAACAAAATTAAGTACAACTTTTACGTTCTCGGCAATTTTATTTTTTACTAAACTTGGAATTTCTATTTTATAATCTTGAGGTTTAATCAAAAAATTACTTGTAGCATTTATTTTCCCATTGGTTACTTGTAAACTAATTTTTGTTTTTATTCTTTTTGTAACGCCATGCATCATCAGATCGCCTTCTAAATCATAAGTTATTTTTGTTACAGAAATTTTTGCTGGGTCGAAATTCAAAATCTTTCCTTTGAAAGTCGATTTAGGAAATTTGGAAGATTCGATATAGTTTTCGTTAAAATGTTCTTCCATTAACGAAGATTTGAACTTAAATGCTTTTACGAGGGCTAATGCTACAAAATCGCCTGTGGTTTGGTCAAAAATACAGGAAACTGTGTTGTTTGTTGCTGCAATTTCTTCTAAAGCAGGCATTGAGGCTTCGAATTTTATTTCGCCCGCGCGAGTCATCATTTTTTGAGAAAACATTGAATTTATAACCAAAAAACTAAATGCTATTAGTACTATCTTTTTCATTATTTTTAGTTTCTAATTAAGATATCCTTGTGTTTTCCACAATTTAATTAAATCGATTGTCTGTTGCGACATTTTTCCAGATTGAGGCATAACACCACCACACGAAAGGTTGTCTAATCGTATTCTACAAAATACATTTCCGTTTACACAACCGTCTTTTATCTGAGTAAAAGTTTCTAAATTCGGGTATTGACTTCCGCCTCCATGACAACCAACACATTTAGCATCGAAAATGGGTTTAATATAGGTAGTATATGTTATAGAAGTTCCAACCGGAATTGGTGGCTGAATTTCCTGAATTGTATTTGAGGTACAGGATCCAATTAGTAATCCTACTAATCCAATTAAAATTTGGTTTACTTTTTTCATAATTATTCTAATTAAAAACACGATACATATTAAACCCAAAATAAAGACTCCCTCCATTCCATTTTCCGGTAGCGTTAGAAAAAACAGCAACATCGTTCATCGGCTGGCTGTTAGAAAAAACCATCTGAAAAATATGACCGCCAGTTTCAATATCCAATCCCAAAGAAAGCGGGTTGTGATATATAGATGTATAACCTTCTGGTAAATTCAATCGTGCAGCATATTCTAAATTAACGCTCAATCGTTTTGTCAATTTATATCGTGCACCAGAACCTAGCAAAACAACATTTTTTTGGTCTAGTAAGTCATCGTATAAATTTTTATGAACCAATATTGGTGCTATTTCCAAAGATAATTTATCGGAAAATTTTCTGGAAACCAATAATTGAGTTGTGTAGGCTAAACGATTACTAAAACTTAGAGTTGGATATAAACTCGTTTTCAAATCGCTTCTAATATCCATAGTGTTATATCCAACAATTGTGACTGGAAATCCGTCTACTTGCTGGTTGGCTAGTTTATATTTTGCTGCTAATTCATATGTTTTTTGATACGTTTGTCTCGAAAAACCAACCGAAAGCCAGTTTGTAAAACCATAAATTCCTCCAATTTTCGTATAAGCATTATCTAAACCGAAAAAATTATCTAATCCTTGTGTTAAATCACCAAACCGGTGCGAAATCAAAATATACCATTCCCCTTTTGCAGGTAATTTTGTCGATTGCATATTGCAAATTTGTAATCCTTTAAATGCAGAGGTTTCAATTTCTTTTTGGCTAGATTTCACATCTAATTGATTCAACAAATCGTCTTGTGCGGAAACGAGTCCAAAAAAGCAAAAGACAAATAAAAGAGTTAATTTGGTTCTAATTTTCATTTAATTTCTATTTATTTATAACACATTGATCTAATTTCAATTCGCCCATCAAATCGTCAAAACCTACAATTCTACCTTTTATAACTGTATTCTCACTTATTTTTGCGGCGGAATTTACTTGGTTTAAATTGCAAATAATAACATTGTCGAGTATGATTTCTTTATCATTAATTGCGGTAATTTTTCCTGAAATAGCAACAGCTTTTTCGAGATATTTTTTGTTAGCAAGATCTATATTTGACGAAAATTCATTCGAAATTTCTTTGGACGAAATAGTAAAATCTGCTTTTTCTGTTGCTAAATTTCTTTCGCCACCATGTAAAACATAGTTATAACCGACAAATCCAATAACTGCAATTAGAATTAAAAAAACTATAGATAACTTTTCTTTTGAACCCATTTATATTATGTTTAATAGATTAAATTTTTTATTCAAAGTTATCGTTTATTAACGGAAAACGGTAATTTTTATTTCATTTAATTAAAAATTTAACTAAAAACCTCGTTGTCTTTTTGCTTCGAAAATTAGAATTGCTGCAGCCACCGAAACATTCATAGAATCGATTTCGCCTTGCATCGGAATAATAATGTTTTGTGTTGCATTTTCTCGCCATTCTTCGGTTAAACCAGTCGCTTCTGTTCCAACCACCAAAGCCGTTGGAAACGTATAGTTTTGAGAAACATACGAAGTTGAGTTTTGCAATGTTGCGCAATAAAAATTAATGTTTTTTGATTTTAAAAATGCAATAATTTCAGATGTTGTTCCTGTTGCGATTTGTCGAGTAAACAAGCAACCTACACTAGATCTCACTACATTGGGGTTGTATAAATCCGATTTTGGATTGGCAATAATCACAGCATCGAGATTGGCAGCGTCGGCTGTGCGAAGCAAAGCACCAATATTCCCTGGTTTTTCAGGTGATTCGGCTATTATAATTAATGGATTTTGAGATAATTTTAAATCGGACAATTTCAGCGATTTTAATTTTGCAATTGCTAAAATTCCTTCGGTAGTGTCACGATAGGCTAACTTTTGATAAACTTCTTTGGAGATTTCGATTAAATCAATTTTCCGATTGTTTAGTAAATCGATTATTTGACTTTCTGAAACTAAATCGGATACAAACAAAATGGTTTCGATTTCGTAATTTCCTTTTAGTGACAATTCGATTTCGCGTTTTCCTTCAATCAAAAATGTACCCGATTGTTTGCGTGCTTTTGCCTTTTCTTGCAATAACACCAACGATTTGATCAATGGATTTTGTATAGAAGTGATTTGTTTCAAATGAAAGTATTATTTGTTATTTGTAATCGAATTATAAAATTATAAAATCCCTCTCGCTTTTATCTCTAAATATTTATTAATGGTATCTAAAGTCAGATTTTCGGGTTGGGTTAAAACGGAATAAATTCCATATTTTTTGAGTTCATTGACAATCAAGCGCTTTTCGAAAGCAAATTTTTCGGCAATAACCTTGTCGTAAACTTCCTGAATAGTATCGGCTTTTTTATTAATTAAATCGTTTAATTCGGTATTATTAAAAAATACAACTACCAGTAAATGATTTTTTGAAATTCCTTTTAAATAGGGTAATTGACGATGCAATCCGTCCAAAGTTTCGAAATTTGTATAGAGAATAATCAGACTTCGTTGCGTTATATTCTTCTTAACATCAACATACAAACGGCTATAATCACTCTCGAAAAAATCGGTTTTAACATTGTACAATGTTTCAAGAATTTTTTGCATTTGCGACGACCTTTTTTCGGCATAAACTCTATTTTCTATTTTTTTAGAAAATGCAAACATTCCGGCTTTGTCTTGTTTTTTTAGAATTACATTCGACAAAACCAACGTTGCATTAATAGCGTAATCCAACAAACTCAATCCATTAAAAGGCATTTTCATCACACGACCTTTGTCGATAACCATATACACCGATTGCGATTTTTCGTCCTGAAATTGATTGACCATCAAAGCATTTTTTTTGGCGGTTGCTTTCCAATTTAGCGTTCTAATATCGTCGCCAGCCACATATTCCTTAATTTGTTCAAATTCCATAGAATGTCCAATTCTTCTAATTTTTTTTATTCCATATTGAAATAAATTATTCGAAAAGGCAATCAAATCATACTTCCGCAATTGAATATATGATGGATACACAGGAACAATTTGATTTTTATTAAACTGGAAACGTCTGGAAATTAATCGCAATGGCGAAGAAATATAAACATTTAAATTTCCAAACGAATACTCGCCACGCTCGGTCGGGCGAAGATTGTAGTTGATTTCGTCTTGAGACGATGCTTTTATTTTTCGGTTAATTTCAAAATTTCGTATTTGAAACTGAAACGGAATTTCGTCGATAATTTTGGCAATAACAGGAAACGTATAATAGTTTTTTATGCTAACATTAATCGGATTTTCGTCGCCATTGGATAGTTTTTCGGGTGTAATTCGAGTTGCTTCTATTCCGATTTTCGCACTAAATAAAATCAAGAAATCTAAACCCAAAAAAGTTAATAAAACCAAAACTATACACCAAACTGCACTATACAAAAACGGAAAAATAAAAGCGCAAATAAACAAAGTTATGATGCCCAAAAGTGCATAGAAAAAAAAGTTGTTAATGTATAGATTTTTTATGAATTTCATTTTTTTAAGGTTAAGTTCTAGAATTTTAAACTTTAATTTACCTCGGAATTTCTACTGTATCTAGAATTTGTTTAATAATTTCGGTACTAGAAATTCCTTCCATTTCGCGCTCTGGAGTTACAATAACACGATGTTGCAAAACAGGTATTGCGGCTTCTTTTATGTCTTCGGGAGTTACAAAATCGCGACCTCGAATGGCTGCAAAACCTTTAGCAGCATTTAGAATTGCAATCGATGCACGAGGCGATGCTCCTAAATATAAAAAAGCATTTTCGCGCGTATTAACAACGATTTTAGCAATATATTCCAATAAATTTTGCTCTACAACTATTTGTTTTACAATCGATTGGTACTTTTTTATTTCTTCTGATGAAAGTATTGTTTTGATATTTTCTAATTTACCATGACTTTGCAAAGCATGTTCGCGCTGAATAATATTTATTTCTTCGTCTAATTTAGGATAATCGATCGAAATTTTGAATAGAAATCGGTCTAATTGCGCTTCTGGCAAACGATACGTTCCTTCTTGTTCAATAGGATTTTGAGTTGCAATAACTAAAAATGGAGTTTCTAAAATAAAAGCATTTCCGTCAATGGTAATTTGGCGTTCTTCCATAACCTCAAAAAGGGCTGCTTGAGTTTTTGCTGGCGCACGATTAATTTCGTCTATCAAAATCAGATTAGAAAAAATTGGACCTTTTTTGAACTCAAATTCCGATTTTTTTAAATCATAAATTGAGGTTCCCAAAATATCCGATGGCATCAAATCGGGCGTAAACTGAATTCGACTAAAGCCAATATTTAGTGTTTTTGCTAATAATTTGGCAGTAATTGTTTTGGCAACTCCAGGAACTCCTTCGAGCAAAACATGGCCGTTTGACAAAATTGCAACCAACAATTGATCAATCATTTTAGATTGACCTACAATCACTTTCCCGAGTTCTTTTTTGATGGCGTTAATACTTTCCAAAAGTGGCTCAAGGTTTATTCTGGATTCGAAACTTAAGTTTTCGTTTTGAATTTCTGTTTTGTTTATGTCTTCCATTTTTTCTGTTATTATGATATTTTCTTTATTTTTCACTCAACCCTAACCTTATCCTTCTAAATTACTTTTTCGATAGCATTATTGATTTCAATTAAATCGGCTTCGATACTAGTATGCGGGCTTTTTCTGTAATTATTGATAAAAAAAACTACTTTTTGAATATCGATTAAGTTTTTTCCTGATTTTTGATGTGATTTTTTAATAAAATCATCGTCGAGTTTATTGGTATCTAACAAATATTGATTCCTGATTTTTTCTAAAAAATAAATTATTTTTTTGTTGATAATATTATCATGGTCACCTTCCTGATAATATAAATTTCCAATAGTTTTTGTAAAATCCACGGTGGTGTTTTGTAATGGTTTTATAATCGGAATAATACGTTGTTTGCGTTTTGCATTAAAAATCATAAAAATAAGCATTCCGATCAGAAAAATCCACCAAGCCCATTTTAGTGCAGGTTGACTCAAAATATAGCGCATTGGCGAGTCCGAAATGAGTTCTCCATTTTGATTTTTGAGGTACCAATATATGTTTCCTTTTGGAATATAGGATAAAACTTTTGCAGCATAATCCGAATGATTTTTTTTCAATAAATGAAAATTTGTGAATGCTGTTGGTTGCGAATGCAAGAATATAGAACCTGTTTCGTAATTTATTTTTATGAAATTAACTCGAGTGCTATCGCCACTTTGATAGCCCAAAACAGTAGTGTTAAGCGTGTCGATTTTAGAAAAGTATTCATCGTTTACATCTTCGGCAAGATTGTATTTTTGTTTTCCTAATTTGGGATTTGCCATCCAATTATAAACACTGTCTTTAAATTTATGATCTGACGACATTTTGATTTTTAGACTATCCAAAAGTTCTTGTGGAAATTGTTTAGCACTTATAAAAGCCGAATTTCCGTGGCTTACAAAACTAAAAATTTCTTCGACCGATTGTTTGTCGATATCCGAATATTGAGCAATGTTCAAAAATGTTCCTTTGATTCTATAATTGCTCACTAAAGTATCGTTATTATAATTTTTTACAAAATATTCATAAGGCGAAACTGTAACTTTATCTACTTTTTGGTTCTTTAGAATTGTATTTATTTCGGCGTTAAAAACATACATTCCTAACGGAATTTTGTCATTTATAACATACGTTGGTCTCCAATCTATTGGTTTTGGTCGGTTTAAATCCACAACTACTATTCCTACAATCAGAAAAACCAAAAGCACAATATATATTTTTAGCGTTCTATCCATTGCCTAAAGATTTTATAGATTTTTGGAAAGCAATTTTTGCTTTTTCAAAAGTTGCTTCGTCGAGTTCGACTTCGCCGTACCAAATATAGTTGTACAGATAGGACAAATAAGCAAATTCGGTTTTTTGAGATTCGTTTTGAATTTCGTATAAATAATCTGTATTTGTTTTTTCGATATCCCAAACAATAATTTGTTTTGCAGTCATCTTTTTTAATAACCAAAGATAATAATACCGAATTGTCAAACGATTTTCGCCAGATTTGAGCGTGCTTTGAATGAGTTTTTCGAAATCGACGGAATGTATGTTTTTTTCGATTTCGTTGTAGTTAATAATTTTTTTGTCTGAATTTTTTCCAAAAATCCAAGAAGCTTCTTTGTTTAATATTGATTTTGTAATGAGATAAATTACAAATATAACTACGGCAATGGCAAGGATTTTTAAAAGAATTTCTACAAAATTCATCGAGGTTTTGTTGTTACTAAAACTAAATAAATTTTTAAAAATATTGGCTAACCATTCCTTAAATCGATCCCAAGTGTTTTTTTCGGGTGTTTTGACTTCATAAACAAAAGCAACATTAGTATATTTTTGTTTAAAATTTTTAGAAAAAGTTTTTAATTCGATAGAATCCGAATCAACACGAATATCTTTTTCGGAAAAAGTTACTTTGTCTTTTTTAGTTTTAGTCAAAGAATCTTGCGCTCCGAGATGGGAACAAAATAACATTAAAAACAAAAATACTAATTTATTCAATTTCATTTCCTATTAGATCGATTTGACTTTTTGTGGAACGATTTTCGTTTTCCTCGAGCAAACTATAATACATAATTCCTTGGTTTACAATTAGAATATTGTTTAAAATATAACTCATCAAAACCAATAGAACAAATACTAAAGTAACACAAATAGCAACAATTGTCGGATTTTCCGTAAATGCACTTGTGTCTGCAAAATTATGACTCGAAACCATTACAACAGCAATTCCAGCAAGATAAACCACCATGGTAATTGAACCTTGTATGGTTTGAATCGCAAACTGCATAAATAATGTAGTACCCACTACAATCCAAAATTTTTGTTTAATAGATTTAAAACTAGACGTTAAGCAACTAAAAAAAGATTTTCGTTCCACTACAAATGCAAAATAACTTTGTGAAACCCACGACATAAAAAATGGAATACTAATTATCAGCAAAGGAATTCCTATCAATACAAAACACAACAAAATTAATACTGTAAATGTAATTAGTGCAATTGGAATTATGATAAAAACAGTACCAATAAAAAACAAAAATAATCGACCAATATTGTGTTTTATTCTATCAATTATTTCGCTGGTTGTAAAATCATTATTTTTGTAATCATCGAGTAATTGAAGATAAACTATCGGATAAGTGATGCCTAACAACGATAGAAAAATCGAAACCAACACAAAAAAACCAAAGAAAATTAAACACAAAGCAATATTGTTGTTGAAATAGTTTTCTATAAAATTAGGGTTTGGATTGTTAGAATGCAACGACGAAAAAATAACTTCCATGTAGACTTTAGAAATAAAATAAATCAAAACAACTAAAATCATTAAAAAAATACCGTTAATGATAAAATAATTTTTGAAATAATGTTTTCCAAAACGCTTAAAAAAATCAATTGTATCAGAAAAATAGGCGTTAAAATCGCGTTTTTTGTAAAGTTCGAACATTATATTTTATTATTATTTTTGTGTACAATATAAGGATAAATCAAATAATAAAAAGAAATTATTGATAAAGTCGAAAGTATAATAAAACTACTCAACCAATTGGGCATATCAATCGAATATCGTGTAATAAAACCTTCTAGAAAGCCTGCTGCAATGGTAAAAGGAAACGTACTTAAAAAAATTTTAAAACTATTTTTGAACCCAATTTTAAATGAATTCATTCTCGAAAAAGTTTTCGGAAACAATATTGATGCTCCAAGTATAAATCCTGCTGCAGTTTCGATTACAATTCCAAAAATCTCCATAGAACCATGAATCCAAATGCCACGAACACTTTTCCAAAAAACTCCCTGATCATAAAAAAAATATTGAAAAGCACCAAGCATAATTGCGTTTTGCAAGGCAAAATAAAAAGTTCCAATTCCTGCAAAAACTCCAAAAATATAGCATGTCATACCAACATATAAATTATTGAGCGTAATGCCAACAAAACTTCCCCAATTGCTTCCAGATTTGTAAATTGCCGTTGGATTACCCGCTTTTATGTTTTCTAAAGTCTCGTTAACATAGCCGTCGCCCAGAATTAAACGTACAAAATCTACATCAAATTTTGCCGAAACTGCACCGACAGCAACCGTTGCAAAAAACATCACAAAAGCATACAAAATATATCTTCGATATTCGTAAACGAGTAACGGAACTTCAGTTCTAAAAAAATAAATCAATCGATTCGATTCCGTTCGCTTGGTTTTATAAATTTTTTGATAAATTTGCGAAGCCAAATAGTTAAGGTATACAACTGTTTTGCTTTTGGAATAATAAGTTTGCGCATACGACAAATCGTTCACTAATTGAATGTACAAATGTGCCATTTCATCAGGATTTTTTTTAGATTTGCTAAAAATTGCTTGTTCGAACTCAAGCCATTTTTCTTTATTTTGTTTTATGAACGCAATTTCTCTCATCGGGGGCTAAAATATAAAATATGTCAGAATTAACCATCAATACAACACAAAATGTGAATATAAATTTCACAGCCGCTTCTGTAGGCGAGCGAATGCTGGCAAGTTTGCTAGATTTGTTAATAAAAATTGCCTATTCAATTGTTGTTTTTTATGTTTTTTTCTATGCTTTTGGACTTACTCAAAAACTAGAAACCATGAATCAATGGTCAGCAATGGCTATTGTGGCTATTTTTTTGCTTCCTATTTTTGTATATTCGGTTGTTTTAGAAAGCATTTTTGAAGGGCAAACTATCGGAAAAAAACTTATTCGAATTAAAGTAGTCAAAATCGATGGCTATCAGGCGGGTTTTGGAGATTATCTAATTCGATGGTTATTTCGCTTGGTCGAAAACAACATGATGGGTGGACTCATAGGACTAATTGCTATGGCAACCAGCAAAAAAGTACAACGATTGGGCGACATGGCTGCAGGAACAGCGATTATTACTTTAAAAAACAATATCTCAATAAATAATACGATTATCGAAAATATTGGTGATGCTTACGTACCAACATATCCTTTGGTTATTAAACTTTCGGACAACGATTTACGTATTATAAAAGAAACTTTTAATCAAGCAAAAGCCAAAAAAGATTTAGAAACAATTGTAAAACTTCAGCATAAAATCGAAAAAGTTACAGGAATTAAAAACCAATCGGGTAACGAATCGGATTTTATAAAAACTATTCTAAAAGATTACAATTTTTATACTCAAAATATGTAAACTCTAATGCGATAAATACAAATAACTTGCTATTGTGTTTGGATTTTTTGAATTAGTATTAGGTTTAAAAATATAATAATAAATGCCATCTGGTAATTGATTTCCAAACAAAACAATTCCTTGATTCGAACTTCCGTCCCAATCGTTTTGTGTGTTATCGCCTTTCCAAACCAAGTAACCCCAACGATTGTAAATATCTAATTCAAAATTCGGATAAGCATCTCGATTTATTAAAAAAGTATCGTTCAAACCGTCACCATTTGGACTAATTCCGTTGTAAATTGTTGATCGACAGTTTTTTGTAATTAATAGAAAAGATGAAAAACTCTCACAATTTACATTTTTGATTCGAACAAAAATTTCTTTTGGAGTTGTCGTTGCAATATAATTTGTAGTGTTTGTGATTGGATTTACATTGTTTTGTGCATCGAGCAAACTTTCGTGAAACGAAACCACATCAGTAGGATTTGTTTTGATGCTATCTTCGTAAGTCGAAAAATCAAAAACTGTTCCTAATGGATCTAATTGACAAATACTCAAAGGATTTAAGACATTGAAAGTTGGCGAAATCCAAAGTAATATGTTTTGATTTGCAGTATTGTTCAATTCGTTAGTTTCGGTAACAACTCCTATTCCAGTTCCATTATCGTCTACAACAAATTTTAACACAAAATTTAGTGGAATTGAACTTGGAATAGTTAATGTAATTTGCCCCGAAAAACTTTCTCCAATTTGTAAAATTACGTTAGTAGTTGCGCTTCCGATCAACACATTATTTGCATAAATGGCAATTGGAGTTCCTGCTGGTAAAAGCGCAGTGCTATTGGTATTTGAAACGGTATAATTGACAATAACCTGACGAGAATTACAAGACTGTGAATAGTTGTTTATTGCAATTGTAGCATCGGGTAATTGGCTGTTGAGTTTGGTTACGATTGTATTTATCATCACAAAATCCTGACCAGAAGTTAATTGAATTTGAGCTGTGGTATCCCCAATATTAATGTTGTTTTGAATGTCGTACACATCTATATCCATATTGAATAAGGTCGCCGAATTAGTAAATGTATTTGTTCCATTAAAGGCATTTGTTGGAGGATTTAATGAATTAGTTAAAGTGTTTCCATTAAATTTCAATTTTTCGTTATTATTCAAATCCACATCGCCTTCCCATGCTAAAAAGCCAATTTTTGCTCCAACATTGTCAATTACATTGATACTATTTAGTGTAATATTTAGACCAGTGCCCAATATCCCATCTTTATCAATAGGTATGTTTTGCAAACCATCATAAACATTTAGTTGATTTAATTGCAAACTCGAATTTTCATAAACAATTAGAATTGCCCAACCAGCATAATTAGTAGCATTATTTGCGTAAGTATTAATCAAACTTGTTAAATCAAAATCAGAAAGTGTATAAGTTCCGTTTCCAGTTGCTAAAATTTGAGTTGTTACATCTTTATATGCACTAAAAAAAGGCAAATTACTAACAGGTTGAATTAAACTAAAAGTTCGATCTGGGGTTATATCTGTTCCGTTTAGTTTCACATCAAAATCGCCAGTTCCACAGCCAGACCAATACAAATAAGCTTTTTTTACTACATTACTAGGGTCAAGGTTCAAAACAGCACTCGAACTCGTGAAAATAGCTGGTATAAGCATGAATGAATCTTCTTCTGGATTCATTGTATTTCCTATAAAAGTAAAATCATACCGACCGTTAAATTGATTGTACAAGGTTACATTTTGCGCAAAAAAAGCAAAATTTATCAAAAAACAATTGAGTAAAAAGTAATATTTTAGTTTTATTTCCAAATAATGATTTTATAATAAGTTTAAAATTAGTCATTTAATTTTAAAAATCTAATTTTTTATAAAAGTAATTTTTCTTGAAATAATTGTTTAATTTTCCAAAATCAAAAAAAATGATGTGAAAAACTATAGAATAAAAAAATACGAAATCCAAGATTTCGAGCAATGGAACGATTTTATAGCACAATCTAAAAACGGAACTTTTTTGTTCGACAGAAATTTTATGGATTATCATGCAAATCGATTCCAAGATTTTTCGTTGATAGTTTTAGATGCTGAAAAATGGATTGCTGTTTTGCCTGCAAATGTCGATGCGAATGTAGTGTATTCACATCAAGGATTAACTTATGGAGGCCTAGTTTACAACGAAAAACAAAAACTCGAAACCGTTGTAACTATTTTTTCTGAAATTTTAAAGTTTTTGAATAACAATAAAATAGTGAAATTAATTGTAAAAGTACTTCCACATATCTATCATAAAAAACCAGCTGAAGAACTCAATTATGCTCTGTTTTTAGCAGATGCAAAATTAATCCGTTGTGATAGTTTGTCTGTTATTGATTTAACAAAAAAAAATAGAATTACATCAGGAAGATTGGAAGGAGTGAAAAAAGGTATAAAAAATAAATTATTAATAAGAGAAGAAACTACTTTCGAGTTGTTTTGGAACGAGATTCTGATTCCTAATTTGAATTCCAAATTCGAAGTAAAACCAGTTCATTCGTTAGAAGAGATAACTAAATTGCAAGAACTGTTCCCAAAAAACATTCGTCAGTTTAATGTCTATCAAAACAATAAAATTGTTGGGGGAACAATTATTTTCGAAAGCGAAAATGTAGCGCATTCACAATATATTTCGGCAAATGAAACCAAATCAGAAAACGGAAGTTTAGATTTTTTACACCATTATTTAATTTCTCAAGTTTTTAAAAATAAAAAACACTTCGATTTTGGAATCTCAAACGAAGAACAAGGTCGAAAACTCAATTTAGGATTGTCCTATTGGAAAGAAAGTTTTGGAGCAAGCACCGTAGTTCAACATTTTTACGAAATTGAAACAAAAAATCATACATTTATTACAAGTTATAAAACCAAATAATTGAAATTTATAAAAACCATATTCAAAACTAATCTATTTAAGATCACATCTTTGAATAGTTTTAGTATTGTTGTAAAAATCGGAATTGGACTTGTAACCTCAAAACTATTGGCTCTTTTTGTTGGCCCAAACGGAATGGCTTTGGTTGGTAATCTAAGAAATTTTATTGCAACTATCGAAAGCGTTTCTACATTGGGTTTTCAGAACGGAATCGTAAAATATATTGCTGAAAATGAACAAAATAGAATTAAAATTCAGAAAATAATTACAACCGTTTTTGTTAGTCTTTTTATAGTAACAATTTTGTCGAGTGGAATACTATACTTTTTTTCCGATTATTGGAACTTCAAAATTTTCGGAAATCATTTTCAATATGCGATTATTTTTAAAATTTTGGCTTTTGTCGTTCCTTTTTACGCATTTTCGATTGTTTTTTTGGCAATTATAAACGGATTTAGTCAATTCAAAAAAGTAGTTTACATTAATATTATTGGAAATATAATTGGGCTTCTGGTTTCATTATTTTTGATTTTGAATTACTCCGTTTTTGGAGCCTTATTGTCAATTATTATCACGCCATCATTACTTTTTTTTGTAACTATTTTCTTTCTCAACAAGAAAATTAATTTATTCGAAAATTTAAAACTTCGTTATTTCGATTTTAAAATCATCAAAAACTTATCGTCCTATTCTCTAATGGCATTGATTTCGTCAATTCTAGGACCATTAGTTTTTCTGGCAATTCGAAAAAACGTTATCGAAAATCTCGGATTGCAATCTGCAGGATTTTTAGAAACATTAACTCGAATTTCGTCTTATTATATGATGTTTATTGGCACTTTATTATCTGTTTATTTTTTTCCAAAACTATCAACTGCCCAAAATATTCGAGAAACAAAACGAGTATTTAGTCTTTACTTCAAAAGTATTTTACCACTTTTTATTCTAGGCGTAACGACCGTTTATTTTTTGCGTTTTTTTATAATTAGAATTCTTTTCACAAAGGAATTTTTGCCTGTAACCGATCTCTTTTTTTGGCAATTATTGGGCGATATTTTTAAGGTCGCTTCGTTAATTTTAGGCTATCAATTTTTCGCAAAAAAATTAACAACAGCATTTATAATTTCTGAAATATTATCGTTTGCAGTTTTGTACATATCAAGTATTTATTTTATAAAAACACTAGGAATCCAAGGAGTTGTAATCGCGCAAGCATTAGATAATTTTTTGTATTTGGTGGTTTTAACTATTTATTTCAGAAAAATTTTGTTTCATAAAATATAGTTTATATGTAAATATAAATTAATGAATGTTAAAATTTTAAATTACTCTAGCATAAAAGAGTGTTTAATTATTTATTTTTTTGTTTTCGTGACTAATAAGTTAAAAAAGAGTCAAAAAAACAGGATAAATTTCAATTTTTTTGTAAGATATTGTTGTAATATTGCACTAATACCTTTTCTAAAAATTAAAAATGGCTAATAAAAAATTACGTTTTCAGTTTATTGTTATTTGTATGTCACTTTTTGTTGGCATTATAAAAGTTAATTCTCAAACTAAAAAGGAAGTTTCTCTATATAATTTTTTCGACGAATCGGTTGGACGAGAAAATCTAAATGTAAACAATGGACTATTATACATTGATTTTTATAACACAAAAAAAGACGATAACTGTTTTTTAATTTCAAAGTCTTTCGAAAAAGGAGATGTTAGTTACGATGGTCAACCGTATTATGATTTGAATATTAATTACGATATTTTCAAGGATAATCTGATTTTTGAAACCATAAATGGTAAAACCAAAACTGAATATGCAAACAAAAAGCAGAGATTTAGTTAAACGATATTTTTATAGTTAAATTGATCAATATTTTGATAATTTAGAGCCGAGTGTCTTCTTTTTTTGTTGTATCAGATTTCTATGTATTCAAAAGATTGTATATACTAACTTTGTCTCCACGATAAATTAGTGCATCCAATAATATTGGTATATGAATTATGAAAATTACTACCCAATCAAAACATCCAAAATTTTAATCGCAGCTTCACTAATTTTAGTTCCAGGCCCAAAAACAGCAACTGCTCCAGCATCGAATAAAAATTGATAATCTTGAGCAGGAATTACGCCACCAACAATAACCATAATGTCTTGGCGACTGTATTTTTTGAGTTCTTCGATAACTTGTGGAACCAATGTTTTGTGTCCAGCGGCCAATGAGGAAACGCCCAAAATATGCACATCGTTTTCTACAGCTTGTTTAGCGGCTTCTGCTGGCGTTTGAAAAAGTGGACCAATATCTACATCAAAACCTACATCGGCGTAGCCCGTGGCAACTACTTTTGCACCACGATCGTGACCATCTTGTCCCATTTTGGCAATCATAATTCGTGGTCGTCGTCCTTCTTTTTTGGCAAATTCGTCAGCCAGTTGTTTGGCTTTTTCAAAACTTATGTCGCTTTTTATTTCTTTACTATATACGCCGCTAAAGGATTTAATTTGTGCTTTATATCTTCCAAAAATTTTTTCCAACGCATCCGAAATTTCGCCAAGTGTAGTTCGGTTTCTTGCTGCTTCGACCGCAATTTCTAGTAAATTTCCTTCGCCAGTTTTAGCACATTCTATTAATTTTTTGAGTGAATTCTGAACTTTTTCGTTGTCACGAGAAGTTTTGATTCTATCTAATTGTTCCAATTGTTGTTTTCGAACCATCTGATTATCAACATCAAGAATGTGCAACGGATCTTCTTTTTCTAATCTGTATTTGTTTACACCAACAATAATGTCTTGCGCCGAATCGATTCTGGCTTGCTTTCGTGCGGCCGCTTCCTCAATACGTAATTTTGGAATTCCAGCCTCAATGGCTTTGGTCATTCCGCCCAGTTCCTCAACTTCTTGTATTAATGTCCAAGCTTTTTCGGCGATTTCGTTGGTTAAACTTTCTATATAAAAACTTCCAGCCCAAGGATCGACCGTTTTGGTGATTTTGGTTTCTTCCTGCAAAAATATTTGTGTATTTCGAGCAATTCGCGCAGAAAAATCGGTTGGTAAAGCAATGGCTTCGTCCAGAGCATTGGTATGTAGCGATTGCGTTCCTCCTAATGCTGCTGCCAAACCTTCGATAGTTGTTCGTGCCACATTGTTAAAAGGATCTTGCTCGGTCAAACTCCAACCCGATGTTTGGCAGTGCGTTCTGAGTGCCAATGATTTATCATCTTTTGGATTGAATTGTTTAACCAATTTTGCCCAAATCATTCTGGCGGCTCGCATTTTGGCAATTTCCATAAAATGATTCATGCCAATGGCCCAGAAAAAAGACAATCTTGGAGCAAATTCATCTATTTTCATTCCAGTAGAAAGTCCAGTTCTAATGTATTCTAATCCATCGGCTAATGTGTATGCTAGTTCAATATCGGCAGTTGCTCCCGCTTCTTGCATGTGATAACCAGAAATGGATATGGAATTGAATTTCGGCATTTTTTTGCTCGTGAATTCAAAAATATCAGCAATAATTTTCATGGATGGAGTAGGCGGATAGATATAAGTATTCCGAACCATAAATTCCTTGAGAATGTCGTTTTGAATCGTTCCCGACAGCAATTCTGGTGCCACGCCTTGCTCTTCGGCAGCGACAATATAAAAGGCCATAATGGGCAAAACGGCTCCGTTCATAGTCATAGAAACCGACATTTCGTCGAGCGGAATTTGGTCGAACAATACTTTCATATCTTCGACAGAATCTATGGCAACGCCTGCTTTTCCTACATCGCCAACTACGCGTTCGTGATCCGAATCGTAGCCACGATGCGTTGGTAAATCGAATGCTATGGACAATCCTTTTTGTCCCGCTGCAAGATTTCTACGATAAAAAGCATTGCTTTCTTCGGCTGTCGAAAAACCTGCATATTGGCGAATGGTCCAAGGTCTGCGGACATACATTGTAGCATAAGGGCCACGCAAATTTGGTGCAAATCCTGCCCCAAAATCAAGATGTTCGAGGTTTTCGATGTCTTGTTTTGAGTACGTTTTTTTTAAGTCAATTTGTTCTGCGGTTTGAAAATTTTGATTTTCGTTATTTTCAATTTTCAACTTTTGACTTTCGACTATTTTTATATGTTGGAGGTTTTTTCTTTTCATTTTTATTCAGTTTCCAAACGTTCTTGTTCCATTTTTTCTGCCAATCGTTTTTCGATAATTGGTTTAATTAATGTTTTTCGGGGTTTGATTTTAACGAATGGAAACAACTCTAAATCGTGTTTCATTTTGTCGTTTTTGTTTGGATATTTGTTGGTTCCAAGCAAAATTTCTTTTCCAGAATCGAATAAATCTTGAGAGGCATCTGCGCTTTCTTGGATTTTTCGTTTGATGGTTCCGTCGTTTAATTGTTTCAAAAAACCATCATTTTCTTCAATATCTTTGAATAATAGTAATGCTTTTTCGGCTAATTGCTGCGTTAAACTTTCGATATAATAACTTCCATCGGACGGATTATTGACTTTATCGAAATAGGATTCGTTTTTGAGAATCAGTAATTGATTACGGGCAATTCTATCGCCAAATTCGTTGTCTTTATGGTACAAACTGTCGTATGGCAAATTGGCAATTGCATTGGCACCGCCTAAAATTGCTGACATACATTCGGTTGTTGTTCTTAGTAAATTGGTATTGTAATCGTAAATTGTTTTGTTGCGTTTGGTTGGCGAAACTAACAAATGACAATCTAAATCGTGGTTGTATTCATTAGCAACCGCTTTGAAAACCAATCGTAAAGCACGCAATTTTGCTATTTCGAAAAAATAATTGGTTCCAACCGAAACCTGAAAAACAATTGGTTGATTTATGTTTTCTAATCTATTGAAATACTCGTTTGCTTGCGCCACTGCATACGCAATTTGTTGCACCATATTGGCTCCGGCATTTTGATACAAACCGCTATCGATACTAAGTAATGATATATTTTGGGTTTGATTTGAAATCAAATTTAAGGTTTCAAAATTCGATTTTTCTGAAGTTTCGAACCAGTTTCCGTCTTTCGCTAAATGACCAATCGGATCAAGATTGCAATAAATATTGAATGATTTTTGTTTTGCAATTGCATCAATTTTTTTTACGAAATCGATTGAAAGAAAATTCAAATTAAAGTAAACCGAAACATTTTCGAGATTTATAGCATTTAATAATTTTTCGACATCAATTTTTTCGTCCTCGATGGTAAAACGCAAACTTTCTGCGCCTCTCGAAATGCTTTCGTTGGCTCTAAAAATAGATTTTTCGAGATCGTGAACAAATATATTTTGGCAAATTTTGAATTCGCTTGATTTTGTTTGGATATTAAAATTTGGAGTTGATTCGTCTTTGTGGTAAAAAGGTCTTACCTGAATATCTTCGGGCGAATTCCAGATTAGCGTTTCGTTATAATCAGCACCTTTTAATTCAAATTGAATTTGTTGTTTCCATTGTTTGGAAGAAATAGGATTCCATTCCTTACTGAAGTTTAATGAATTTGTATTATTATTTTTCATTTTACTAAATCTGTTATCTAAAATCTGCTATTTATTAACTTTATTTAAAGTATCACCTTCAAATTCAATGATATATACATCTTCGGAATCTTTTTTCATATAATATTTTTCGCGAGCATATTTTTCGATTTGATTTGGATCTTTCAACGATTTTATATTTTTTTGATCGTCACGAATTCCTTCTTGATAATATTGTTTTTGTCGTTCGAGTTCATCGATTTGGTTGTTAAGATAACGATGGTCTAAATAGGAATAATTATCGACAAACAACATCCAAATCAAAAAAAATAAGGATATCAGAACATATTTATTGCTCGAAATTTTGAACCAAGGTTTTTGTTTTAATGAATCAAACATTTTGTTGTTTTTACATAATTTTTTATAGAATTCGCTGATTTATTACTGCTCGGACTACATCAATAGCGACTGTATTGAATTTGTCATTTGGAATAATAATATCCGCAAAGGCTTTTGTTGGTTCAATAAATTGCTGATGCATTGGTTTTAGAGTTGATTGATAACGATTCAAAACCTCTTCCATGTCGCGTCCGCGTTCAGCAATATCGCGTTTGAGACGTCGAATTAATCTTTCGTCGGAATCGGCATGAACAAATATTTTGATGTCAAAAAGATCTCGAAGTTCTGGATTAGTGAGTATCAAAATTCCTTCTACAATCATTACTTTTCTTGGATGTGTGCTCACGGTATCGTCTGTTCGATTATGCGTAACAAAGGAATATACAGGCTGATTGATTGTTTTTCCTGCTTTGAGTTCCTTGAGATGCGCTACCAAAAGTTCGAAATCAATGGCTCGTGGATGATCAAAATTAATGCTTTTTCGCTCGTCGTAACTCAAATTCACAGTTTCTTTGTAGTAGGAATCTTGTGCAATAATACCAACTTCGGTATCGGGTAATTCGTTCATGATTTGATGCACAACAGTTGTTTTTCCTGATCCTGTTCCGCCCGCAATTCCTATAATTAGCATAATTAATTGATGTTGTTTATCATGCAAAAATAAGTATTATTATTCGGATTTTTTCAAATCTTTTATTAAACTCATCGTGAAATATAAAATGGCAATTGCTGCAACGCAAATGCAAACCCATAGAAACCAAGATTGTTCCCAAAATTGTTTTTTTGTTGCAACATCAAACGTTAATTTAGGCATTATTATTTCAATAATTTTGGCTTCTGGGAGTTTGTTAGAAATCGATTTTTCGAAATTTTCTAAGTCATAAACTGGCGCGATAGCATTTGGGTTTCCTGTTCGAATTGTATAATTTTCATTTACTTTTAAATCAGCAATTACGTAGACTGGAATTTGAAAAAACTGAATATCTTTGATTTGTAAAGGTTGATTATCATCGTTTTCGATAGCAATATAAAAATCTTTTTCGTGAATATTCGATAAATTAAATGTATTTTTAGAATCTGCATTTAATTCAAAACCAATAAGTTCTATTTTCTGATTTACAAATTTATGTTTTACTTTGGTATTTACGATTTTATAAATTGTTGCATATCGTTTGTATAATTTTGGCTCGGTAATTTTGAATTTTATTTGATTCAAAAATTGAGAATTATCAAATACAATATGAATTTGTGTTTTCTTCTCGGATTTTAATTCTGTCGTTTCTAAATTAGCATAATCAATTGGTAATAAATTTGACAAAGTAGTTATATAATTATTATTTGAAATGCTTCGAATACTTATTGGCAAGGTTTTTTTATCGTCTAATTCGATTTTTAAAAATTTGTAATTGTTTTTTGGTAACGAAATAATTTTATCACTATATAATCCTTTTTCTGAATTCAAATCGGATAAAATATTGTTATTCGACAAGCCATACCATTGATTTTGATTGTTACTTCCCGAAAGATTATACGTTTTTTCTCCATCATAATTGGCAATTGTCAAAATTAACGATTTAATATTCGTAATAGGATTTTCGAAAATAACTGTCGTTTGTTTCTTTGGAATTATAGTTTCTGATATAATTTTATAGGCAATATAATCGCATGATCTTGTTGCTTCGGTGGTGTTTTTATAAAAATACGGAACTTCATTTTCTTTCGAATCCAAAATTCTAAAATCTGACAAATCTTCTTTCGAAATGGATCGAATTGAGGTTGGTAAAACGATTTTATGCAAACCATTTTCGGTTACAGGTTTTAGTTTTGCAGTTGTTGTATTTTGCGCAAACGATACGCTTACAAAAAACAAAAAAGCAATTATTTTATTTAATTTCATCATCGGATTTTAATTTTTCGTTCGTTAATTCTGGTTTTACATCACCACTTACCAGAACTTTAATTTTTTGATATACAAATGAAATGATTAAAATCAATACTCCTAAAAGGATAAAGGCAATAATTTTTCCAGTTTCTGAAACGTTACTAATGTCGTAAATAAATAATTTTGTAATTGTTAATCCGAGCAACGCAAGAGCAATGATTCGTAATGATTTGGATAGTTTTTTGATTCCAACAATCAAGAAGATAAAAGCCAAAATTCCCCACAAAATTGGAAAACTAGTTTTTAGAATAGTTTCACGAGTGACCTCAACTCTTGAAGATGCAAGATAATTTTTAGCGTTTTCAATGGCATATTTATCCATTTTATACGTTGGGTTTTCTTTCAGAACTTCTTGAACAGTTATCGGAGCATCATGTAAAGTCAAACCATGTAACATTACTTCAGTGCTTGCCATATAAATTATAAAAAATGCTGCAATCCAAACAAAAATTGGTTTTGTAAAAAACATTGAGATTTCTTTTTCTCGATACATTTTGTATAATTGATAACAGAAATAAATCGTTATTGCGAGCATCACATAGTGCATGTAAAAAGCCACGTGTTGCGAAATTCCAGTTGTAATATAGGTTTCGTGTTCTACAAAAGCAAAATGAGAAAATGCAAATGCAAACAAAACAATATTTACAATTGCTATCAAAGTTGTGGCTTGATATCCAGATTTTGAATGTTTTTTTATTAAGAAAAATGATAAAATTGCAGTAAAAATCAAATGATACACTACAGGAAATGTTGATGATTGCGGGATTATCAAAAAGGAATCTGCTTGATAGGCAACTTCTAGAAATCCAACAAAATATAAGAGCACGATTCCAAGAATAAAAGCGAATTTTCGATATGATTTTGGATTGAATGTAATTCCAAACTGAAAAACACTTTCGGTTTCTTTTCTTAAAAGGTAGTATACTCCAAAAAATGATGTTACAGCAACAATTCCTGTAATGAAAATTGGGTTTAATATGATTTGTAAAATCGAGTCGCCCGCATAGAAATGTCCCCAATCTATAACTAGACTTCCGAGCATCAAAAATTGTACAATCACAGCACCATATCGATAACTTGTAATTTGTGATTTTTGTGATAACCAAATGAGTAAAACCGCTTCGCAAGCCCAAAAAAGTGTAATATAATGTCCTGCAAACTGAATTGGGATTGCCAAAGTAACAAACGTTAGTGTCAAGCCGATGAGCAAATAGACAGCAGTTTTGTCGATACCGAATTTTTTGTATAAAAACCAAGCATAAACTAAATTCAAAACAGCCACAATAGTAGTGAACAATCCTTTAAATTCTGGATGAAAATTACTCAAGATAGACATTCCAATACCATAAAAAACAAAAGTATTTATAGTGAGAATTGCTAATTGCATTTTAGAAAAAACGCCTTGAGTTTTGATATTATTAATGATGTTGATAATCGTAAACATCAAGTAAAATGCAAAGGCAAAAAGCAAAGCACCAGAATAATGAGGTAGTTCTTTGTTCAATTCGGAACTCAACCAACCCACATAGAGCAAAATCGTGAATATAAAAGCCAAAACATTAACCAGATTCCATTTTTTGAAATAGGCAATTGCCAAAATTCCCGAATTTAGAATCAAAATATATGAGAACAAAACCACATAGTTTCCTTCGCCAGTACTGACCATAAACGGAACTGCAAAACCGCCAATGAGCGTTAAAATTGCTAACTCTATTCGGTTATACGAAACGGTAATCAAAGCAGCAAAAGCCGTGATAAGTACCATTATCGAGAAGGCGACGGGTTGACTAAAAAGTTTATAATCATGAAACGCAATTCCAATAGTAAAATAAAAAATTGCAATTGCACCAGCCACAAAAACCGAACTAAATGCGGCGTATTTTAATCGAAGTTTGTGCGCCACACCAAGAACCATTGCGCCAGCAAGAATACCAATTCCTACTCTGGCAGGCGTTGGAATCCAACCTTTGTCGATGGAGTAACTCACAAAATAACTAATTCCGAGTACCAAAATCAGAATACCAATTTTGTTAATCAGGTTTTCACCTATAAATTTTTCTAAATCGGGATTATTTTCTTTGAATTTTTCCCAAAATGATTTTTTAGGAATATAAGGTTTGCGTTCTGGTTTTTTGAATTCTACAACTGGAGTTTCCAAGTTTCGAGACAAAATAGGCTTTTCGGTTTCTAGAACTAAATTTTCTTCAACAGCAATTGGTTTAATTTCCTCTGGAGTTGGTTTGACATCTTCGACAACTGGAATCGCTTTCGGAACATCAATTATAGGTTTAAATTCAGATTTCAACACCACATCTTCGGGTTTCCAAACCACTTCTGTCTTTTTGAGAGACTCAATAGATTTGTTTAGAAAATTAACTTTAGTGTTTAATGTTTCAAACTTGTTGTTGATACTACTATTAATTGAAAACAGAAAAATAATAATAAAAATCAGTACAATAATTACAAAACCTTCCATAGTAAATCGTTTATTGATTACGAATTGTAAATATAGAAAGTTTTTTGAGTTTTGTTAATTTTTTGAATTCAAAATGATATAAAACAAAAAAATCCTTTTCACAAATGAAAAGGATTTGGTCGGGGTGGCAGGATTCGAACCTGCGGCCTCCTGCTCCCAAAGCAGGCGCGATAACCGAGCTACGCTACACCCCGAAATCGGATGCAAATATAAACCTATTTTTGGTTTAAACAAACTTATACTTACGAACTTTTCAATTTTATTTTTTGAATCCGCTAATTTTCATTTGTGGTTGAATTGTAAAATCTAAAACCTGTAAAACTAATTTATTCTCTCCCAACATTCCCTCCAGAACTTTCGTCCTTGGTTATAGATTTTGGTTCGATGTCGTAAGTAATATTTCCACCGCTTGAAGCAGTTCCGTTAAGATTTACTATTGGATGAATTTTTATGTTTCCGCCGCTAGAAACATCGGCATCAACATCGTTTACAAGCAATTCTTCGGCTTCTATTTCGCTTCCGCTTGAGGCAGAACTTTCGAGTTTCAAGCCAATTCCTTTGGCGTTGATGCTGCTTCCGCTTGATGCATCAAGCGTAATGTTGTCGTATTTCAAATTCACATTTACTTCTGCCGCACTTGATGTGTCGATTGAAATTGCATCGCCTATAAAAGTTCCAATCCCTTTTATTGCAGAACCACTTGATGACTGTAAACCATCAATTTTTGGCATTCTAATAGTTACTTTTATGGTTTCGGTAGTTTTAATAGATTCGTTTGGTTCTATCATCAAAACCCCATTTTCGACTTTGGTATCTATTAATTTTTGTAAATTGCTTTCGGCTTCAACCGATACCAATTTATCGGTTGATTGTTCCAAAATAACTTGGATTCCTGTGCTAACATCAATACTCGAAAAATCTTCTTTTATGTTTCGGAGTTCGGTTGTTATTTTTCCGTTGCCTTTCTCGCCGTTTCCAAAATCGGTTTTAATGTTGCAAGAATTTAATAGTAACGCAATTGTAAAAGCAATTATAAATTTTGTGAGCATTATTATAACTTTTATCATCACTATTTAGTTTTAATAATTATTCCGTCTTTATTGATTTTCAATTCTTTAAATTCTTTATTGTTTTTTGAATCTATCGAAGTTGAATCAGTAGTAATCGAAATTCCATTTTTGTTAATTTTGATGTTTGGCGTTTTGATGTTGATGTTTTCGTCATTATCAGTATCAATATCTACATTACTATCGTCGTTGTTTACAGCATCTTTATATTCATCGGTTTCATAATCTGGACAATTCAAACATTTTACTTTATTTTCTTCTACCTTATATATGTAGGAACTTGAACTGTGGTGCAAGTTGAAGAAATCATTGTCAGATTCATCAAATTCTTTTACATTTTCGTCGGCTTTCAGCAGCGTTCCTTTTGGTACATATAAGAAAATCTGAACTTCTTGATCTCTGAATTTGTTTTCTAAATTGGTCAAGAAATAATCATCAAGAATCAGTTTGTTACCAACAATTTTAAAATTATAATTTATTTTTTCGGCTTTTTGTTTGGCATCAATAGACGATTTTCCGTTGGCTCTTTTTTCGATTTGAATATAAGGCAAACGCTCATCTGTTGGCAAAACTTCGAAAGAAATATCATCTAAATAAATCATTTTTTGAGATAATGAATCTTCAACAATCGTTAAATTGCCTTTATTTTTTGAATGGTTCGAATAATAAGTATTTGGCTTGAACGATATATTTAATGTATCTGTTGGCAAGATATTTATTTGTTGTTTTAAAATAACCTTGTTATCAAATGCAACTTCGTGAGCAGCACTTATTCCTAATGATACTAAAATTGCAATCGCAATTAACCAAACCGCAAAAAGTGTATATTTGGCAACATTTCCAATAGATTTCATATTGGTAATAATGATTTTTAATCCTAATATTAATAAAAAGAAAAATGGAATTCCAATGGCTAGAAATGTTAATAATCCAATAAAAAACATAGATGTGTTTCCGTAATTAAAACTATCAAAATAATCTAACCAAGGCACCGATACAAATTCGGTAGAACCAAAAGTAAACATCGAAATAAATAATGCTATAAGTGCAATTGCGGCGATAAAAACGATAATTCCTCCGATAAATTTAGCGAAAACTCCTAACATAGTGATAATAAAATCCCCAAACGAACTTCCGATATTTTTGGCTTGATAATTAATTTTATCGCCATATTTAGCATTGAAATTTTTGGCATCATCAGTTAGTTTTTCACTGGAATTTTTAAGTTTTTCAGAAACACTTTCAAATTCTGCTCGTACTTTTTTCTCGATATTTTCAAGATTTACAGGTTCGCCTTTCATTTCTAATTTTTCTGAAGTTGTAATTGCTTCAGGCATTGCAATCCAAAGAATTATGTACAAAACAACTCCTGTTCCGCCAAAGAAAACCAAGGCTAACAAAGCCAATCGCAACCAAACTGCTTCTACGCCAAAATAATAACCCAAACCAGAAAGTACACCACCAACAACACCGCTTTCACGATCTCGATACAATTTTTTGGTTTTTCTGGTAGTTATATCGAAACCAGTCGAAGTTGTATTTGAAATTCCTTCGTCGTCGATTCTGTAATCTTCGGGTTGACCCATAACGGTTATTACTTCGTCAACATCTTTCATTCCGACAACATGTTTTTCTGATTTTTGTTTATCTGTCAAAAGTTCGGAAACTCGAATTTCGATGTCTTTTATGATTTCGTCTTGTCCAGATGAGTTGGTCAAAGAGCGTTTGATTGCTTCAAAATAGCGATTCAATTTTTGGTATGCATCTTCATCGATATGAAATAAAATACCTCCTAAATTTATGTTTACTGTCTTGTTCATCGTGTTAGTTTTTGATTGTTATAAGTTGTACTGCATCTGATAATTCGGTCCAAGTACTATTTAATTCGTTTAAAAAAGTTTTTCCTAATTCGGTTAATTCATAATATTTACGTGGTGGTCCCGATGTAGATTCTTCCCAACGATAGTTGAGCAATCCGTCGTTTTTGAGTCGTGTGAGTAGCGGATAAACCGTGCCTTCGACAACGAGCAATTTTGCGTTTTTTAGCGTGTCCAGAATTTCTGATGTGTAGGCTTCTTTGTCTTTTAGAACCGACAAGATGCAAAACTCGAGAACACCTTTTCGCATTTGGGCTTTTGTGTTTTCTATGTTCATAATTTTGTAATTTTGATTTTTTAAGTTGATTTAACTGTTCATTTTTGATTTAATTTTTTATTTCTAACGATTGAAACTCGACTTATGAATAATACTATCTAATAGCCATTAATTTCTTATACAAAGATAATGTTAAAAAACAGTATCTTGTTTCGCATAGTAATAATTATTAACTTTTATTTAACAAATATAGTTGTTTTATTAGGGTTATTCAATGTCAATAACAAAATCAATTTTAAAAATAAAACCTTAAACTTTTAAACTTTATTAAACCATTTTAAACTTTTAAACCTTCTAAACTCTTAACCACTAGACTTTTTTAAACAAAAACCTTATATTTACAAAAAATTATAAAAATGTCCCTAACCAAATCCAAAGTTAATCTTTTTCTAATATTCAAATTGCCATCTGCCTATTTATGTGGCGTTCGAACAAAATATATAGATAATTTAAAATGCGAAGTAACCGTAAAGCACCGCTGGATCAATCAAAATCCTTTCAATTCAATGTATTTTGCAGTTCAGGCAATGGCAGCGGAATTGGCTACTGGCGCACTCGTTATATCTCAAATTCGAGGTTCTAAAAAAAATATTTCTATGTTAGTTGCCAATTCTAAATCGAATTTTACCAAAAAAGCAATTGGACGAATCACTTTTACGTGCAACGATGGTTTATTGATTGAAAATGCCATAAAACAAGCCATTGCAACCAATGAAGGTCAAACCATTTGGATGAAATCTATCGGAATCGATGAAAAAGGTGACCAAGTTTCGGAATTTGATTTTGAGTGGAGTGTTAGGGTAAAAGTTTAGAGTTTAAGTTTGTTTAAAATTGTTTAAAAAGTTTGTGATAATGTTTAGAGGGTTTAAATTTAACTTTGAAGTAATTTAAACTTATTTGTTAATTAAAAACGGGTTGACGAAATTTGTGTTGCAAAACATAATCATTTCAAAATCAACCCTTATGTACATTGTACTTGACAAAGATATAATAAAAAGCAACACGATTTTGAAAAGCGAACTGGCGAAGCAAATTGTTGCTTATTTACCATTAGCAAAAAGAGGTTTTCAAGTAACAGTTGCATTAGAAGAAATAGTAAATTAGGTTCTTTATAAGTTAAAAACAGGTGTTCAATGGCATCCACTGCCAGTAAAATCATTATTTGATGATGAATTCTTAACATGGCAATCGGTTTATTATCATTATCGTAAATGGTGCAAGACAGGTGTTCTAAAGAATAGTTGGATAAGTATTTTAGAAAAGAATA
>JAYUFL010000134.1:0-11933 GCA_043738745.1 Bacteroidota bacterium | reverse complement strand
TTGTTAGTAATTCTGAATTCATTTTTCAAAAATAGTATTTATTTCTAAATTTAAAATTACTTAAAATCACTATTTTTGCATAAAATTATCTAAAAATGATGCTACGTTTACAACTTCCAACCGATCCACGTTGGGTAAATATTGTCGAAAAAAATATTGAAGAAATCCTTACCGATCACGCTTGGTGCGAACAAAAAGCGGCGTCGAATGCCATAACAATCATTACTATAAATTCTGAATATCCCGATTTGATAACCGATATGTTGGCTTTGGCAAAAGAGGAAATCGAGCATTTTCAGATGGTAAATGACATCATTCAAAAACGAGGTTTAAAACTAGGTCGTGAGCGCAAAGACGAGTATGTTGGGGAGTTGGCGCAATACATGAAACGCAGCAATAACGGAAGCCGTGTTTCGGGATTTGTAGAACGATTGCTTTTTTCGGCAATGATTGAGGCTAGGAGTTGCGAGCGATTTAAAGTGCTTTCAGAAAACATTCAAGACGAGGAATTGTCTAAATTTTATTGGGATTTAATGGAATCCGAAGCCGGACATTACACCACTTTTATAACCTATGCCCGAAAATATGGTCACGGAATTGATGTCGAGAAACGTTGGAGAGAATGGCTGGAATTCGAGGCATCTGTAATTGCAAATTACGGAACAGAAAATACGATTCACGGTTAGGATTTGTTTTTTTCTTCTATCCATTTGCTCATGTATTTCGTGCTTTTTAGGGTTTGCATTTGCAACATTTCGCCAATAAAATTATGGTTTCTATGATTTTCTAAATTATTCTGAGTTGCTATAATTTTATCAATAAATAATTTCCCAAAAGCAGTTGCGTTGTATCGATTATTGATAATTTTGATTCCGTTTTTTTGAGCCATTTTCCATAAATTTTCATCGGAAAATAGTTCAATTGCAGCAATTGCAAAATCATTTGGATTGTCCGTAATTTTGCCGTTCCAATCCAAGAAACCATACATTCCTTCCGCTCCAATTGTGGTCGTAACACTCGGAGTTCCGCATTGCATGGCATCGGTAAGTTTTCCTTTTATTCCTGCGCCAAACCTTATTGGAGCCAATAAAACCCTAGCATTTTTAATCATTTCCTGAGCATTTTCGGCTCGACCTTTTACCAAAAAACCGTCTTTTTGGTTGTGCAATTGCATGGCTTTTTCGGTAACGTAACTTCCGTAAATGTGCATTTCGGCGTCTGGAAGTTGCTTTTTTATTAATGGCCAAAGGATTTCCTTGAGATACAAAACCGCATTCCAATTGGGTTCATGACGAAAATTACCAATGGTTAAAAAATCTTGCCTTTCGGTAAATGTTGGAAAGCCATCAAAATCATTTTCTTTAATTTCGTTTAATAAAAAGGGTAAATAATGCAAGATTTTTTCGTTAATTCCGAAAGTTTTGGTCAAAATTTCCATTTCAACTTGCGAAATAATCAACGAAATATCGCACCTATATATAGATGCAATTTCGCGTTTTGCCAAATCCGATTTTAAATAATCATTTTCGGTTGTGATTTTTTGTTTTTTAAAATTTTCAAAACGAGTATTTCTAACAAAATGCAAATCTTCAGTATCGAGAATCCGCAAGCAATTTGGACAATTTTCGGCAATACGCCAGCCAAATTGTTCTTCGATCATAAAACGATCAAAAATGACAATGGTAGGTTTTAGATTTAAAATAAAATCATCAAAATTCGAATTATTTAACTCGATGGCAACCATTTCTACATTTATGGATTTCAAATCAAAAGAAAATTCGCCAAATGCAGCAGCGCAAGCAAAAACAATCTCGAAATCTTGATGCTGTAATTGCTCAATAATTTGCAACATTCGGTTTCCCGCAGCAGTAGATTTGGGTTCTGGCCAGACCGTTCCGATTATTAAAACCTTATTTAAAGACATTTTTTGGATTGTAAATATTTTTCAAAAGTAGAAATTATAAATTGTTAATTATCAAATATCAATTGTTTATCTTTGCACCTTATTCAAAATTTGAAAATATGATACATCTTCACGATAAAACTTTCGAACCATTTATATCTGCCGAAGAAATTGATTTTGCAATTGCAAATATGGCCAAACAAATGGATGACGATTTTTTTGATGATATTCCAGTTTTTGTTGGCGTTCTTAACGGTTCATTTATGGTAATGTCCGATTTGATGAAGCATTATCGAGGAATGTGCGAAGTGAGTTTTGTAAAAATGGCATCTTACGAAGGCACACAATCTACCAACGAAATAAAAAAACTTATCGGAGTAAATCAAAATCTTGAAGGAAGAACGGTTGTAATCGTCGAAGATATTGTAGATACTGGAAACACAATTGAGGAATTGAAAGCAATTTTTAAGCAAGAAAAAGTAAAACATCTCAAAATTGCAACTCTATTTTTCAAACCAGATGCTTACAAAAAAGACATCAAATTGGATTATGTTGGGATCAGAATTCCAGATAAATTTATAGTTGGATACGGTTTGGATTACGATGGTTTAGGTAGAAATCTAACCGACGTTTATCAATTAGCAGAATAATTTATAATTAACAATTCATAATTTATAATTCACAAGATGATTAACATCGTTTTATTCGGAAAACCCGGAGCAGGCAAAGGCACGCAAGCAGAATTTTTGAAAACAAAATACAATCTAACCCATCTTTCTACAGGAGATATTTTTAGATTTAACATCAAAAACGAAACCGATTTAGGCAAATTAGCCAAAACGTTTATGGATCAAGGTGATTTAGTTCCGGACGAAGTAACCATAAAAATGCTGAATTCCGAAGTAGAAAAAAACCAACATTCAGCAGGGTTTTTGTTCGATGGTTTTCCAAGAACATTGGCGCAAGCCGAAGCATTAGACGCTTTTTTGGCATCAAAAAACCAAAAAATAACAGCAACAATTGCACTAGAAGCCGACGACGAAATTTTGGTGCAAAGATTACTCGAACGCGGAAAAACTAGCGGAAGACCAGACGATCAGGACGAAGACAAAATCCGAAATCGTTACGACGAATACAACCAAAAAACGGCTCCGTTAATGGAGTTTTATAACAAACAAAACAAGTTTCACGCCGTAAACGGTATTGGAACAATTCAGGAAATTACAGTAAGATTGAGTAATGTTATTGATAATTTAGTTTAAGGTTCAACTTTAAACTGTAAGCAACAAAATGGAAATTCTAATCATACTTTTTCTTATCCTATTAAACGGCGTTTTTTCGATGTCCGAAATCGCATTGATTTCTGCCCGAAAAAGCAGACTCGAAAATGCGGCCAAAAAAGGAAGTAAAAATGCACAAGCCGCACTCGATTTAGCAAATTCACCAAACAAGTTGCTGTCTACAACCCAAATCGGAATTACATTAATCGGGATTTTAACAGGTATTTTTTCTGGAGATAAAATCACATCGGATGTACAAATTTTCATAAGTAGTTTTGCAACCTTAAAACCCTATGCACCAACAATTGCAGTAGGAATTGTGGTTGTAATATTAACCTTTTTCTCCTTAATTTTAGGAGAATTATTACCCAAAAGAATTGGTTTAAACCATCCGGAATCCATAGCAAAAGCCATGGCAATTCCTATGAAAATCGTATCGACAAGTACCGCCCCATTTATTTGGTTATTGACCACAACTACCGATTTTTTGTTAAATATTTTAAACATAAAACCATCGGCAGACGGAAAAGTAACCGAAGAAGAAATAAAAGCCATAATTAAGGAAGGAACCGACGGTGGTGAAGTTCAAGAAATTGAGCAAGATATTGTAGAACGCGTTTTTCATATTGGCGACCGTAAAGTAAATTCCTTAATGACTCACCGAAAAGCGGTGGTTTACTTGCCATTAAATTCAGATAAAAGCCAAGTAAAAGATTTGATGCTTAAAGAATTACATTCTATTTATCCCGTTTACGGAAATAATTATGACGATATTCGTGGAGTTGTAAATCTGAAAAATATTTTTTCTCATTTTGAAAAAGAAAATTTCAATTTGGCGGAAATCATGACTGAGGCGCCGTTTATTATGGAACAAACCACGGCATATAGAGCTTTAGAAAATTTCAAAAAAAGCGGCATTCATTATGCTTTTGTTTCCGATGAATATGGTGACTTTCAAGGAATTATAACTTTGAACGATATTCTTGAAGCACTTGTTGGAGATGCATCAGAATTTTATAAAGAAGATTTCAAATTGCAAGAACGCGAAGACGGAACTTGGTTGGTTGATGGACATTATTCGTTGCACGATTTTTTAACGTATTTCGAATTAGATGATTTGATAAATGATTATGAAGTTACAACGGTTTCCGGACTGATAATGACCGAATTAACACATATCCCCAAACAAGGAGAGAAATTAATTTGGCATAAATTTGAGATAGAAGTCATCGATATGGATGGCGTAATGATTGATAAAGTGATTGTAAAGAGTTTAAAGGTTTAGAAAGTTTAAGACTATAAACTTTTAATCAAAAAAAAAGAAATTATGACAGAAGGTAACTTCGTGGATTACGTAAAAATATATGTTTCGTCTGGAAAAGGCGGAAAAGGATCAACACACTTACACCGAGAAAAGTTCATCGAAAAAGGTGGACCAGACGGAGGCGATGGAGGTCGTGGAGGTCACGTATATTTGGTTGGAAACAAAGGTTTATGGACCCTTTTTCATCTCAAATTTGCTCGACACGTAAAAGCGGGTCATGGTGGTGATGGAGGAGGCGATAGGAGTACAGGAGCCGATGGAGATGATAAATTTATCGAAGTGCCGCTGGGTACAGTAGTTCGAGATAAGGATACCAACGAAATTTTGTTTGAAATTACCGAAGATGGCGAAAAACAAATACTTTCTCGCGGAGGTAAAGGAGGATTAGGGAACTGGCATTTTCGCTCATCGACCAATCAAACGCCAAGATATTCGCAGCCTGGACTTCCCGGAATAGAAATGGATGTAATTTTAGAACTAAAAGTCCTTGCAGATGTTGGTTTAGTTGGTTTTCCTAATGCTGGAAAATCTACTTTATTATCGGTTTTAACTTCTGCAAAACCCAAAATTGCCGATTATCCATTTACAACCCTAAAACCCAATCTTGGAATTGTGGCTTACAGGGATTTTCAATCGTTTGTAATTGCCGATATTCCTGGTATTATTGAAGGTGCAGCCGAGGGAAAAGGACTTGGACATTACTTTTTACGTCATATTGAGCGTAACTCTACTTTGTTGTTTCTCGTTCCAGTTGATACACCAGATATCAAAGCAGAATATGATATTTTGGTTAATGAATTGACCAAATACAACCCAGAAATGCTGGATAAAGAGCGTATGTTGGTTATCTCAAAATGCGATATGTTAGACGATGAACTCAAAGCCGAACTAAAAACACAACTTGATAAAGAGTTTAAGGATATTCCGTATATGTTTATTTCATCTGTTGCACAACAAGGCTTGACGGAACTTAAAGACAAATTATGGCAAATGCTTAATGAGGAAAATTAAAAATTAAATGGTTTAAAGAAAAAAAGGATTTCAAATTAATGAAATCCTTTTTTTTGTTTAATTATGTTTCTTACAAGTTAGGAATTCTCAAAACTTGACCAGGATAAATTTTGTCTGGATCAGAAAGCATGGGTTTGTTTGCTTCGAAAATCACATCGTATTTTGTGGCATCATCGTAATATGTTTTTGCAATTTTAGACAACCAATCGCCAGCCACAACAGTATGATAGCGCGAATCTGGTGCTGGAGTTGCAACTGTCATGTTATTGTCAACAGTATCGACACCCTCAACATTTCCTACAGTTAGTGCAATTTTTTCGGCATCGGCTTGTTGGTCAACCTCGCCAGAAATATCAACACTATTGTCTGATTTTAGTACAATTTTTAGCGAGTTAAAAGGTAAATTTAGTGATTGAACATGAGCCAAGAGAGCACTTGCTTTTAAATGTGCTTGCTCTTCTACTGGTGCTGCTTCGATTTCTTTGTGTCCGAAAATTTTTTCGCCAGCACCTTTAATAAATGATAATAATCCCATTTTTAGTTTTTTTTTAGGTTAGTAATTGAAAAGTAAATTAAGGGTATATATTTATGAATTCCTAATTTATTTTTTTGTAAAACGTATAAATAATCACCTGAATTAAATTATAAAAAAACCACCAGAACAAAGCTGGTGGTTTTAATAAAAAATAACTACTCAAAATTTTAATATCCAGGGTTTTGTTGCCCTGCAAGAGTTGGATTTGTATTTGTTTCCAACAACGGTATTGGCCACAAAATTCTGAAATCAGAACTTGGAATTGCTACTTCTCCAAATGAGCCCGTGTAAGGTGTTCCAATGTTATATAAAGTTGATGGATTAACACCACTGCCAATTTTAGCAGGAATTCCGTTTATAGGAAACAAGTCATCATTTTGTAGTCGCTGAATGTCTGACCATCTTCTACCTTCCATTAAGAATTCAATTCTTCTTTCTTTAAGAATTGCTCCTACCATTAGAGTGGGCGTTGACAATCCTCCTGCAGTATATGCTTCGGTTAAAGGATTTGCCAAAGATCTGTTTCTTACACTATTTAGTAAAGTTAATGCAGTTGCTAAATTTGGTGATGATTTTCGTGCTTGTGCCTCTGCCATGTTTAGAACTACTTCCGCATATCGAATAACTGGTGCTGCATCAGTGTATGTTGTACCATCTTTATACTTGTAAGTATATTTTATTCCAGCAACAGTTTCAACCATAACACCTTCTTCACGTCTTTTATCTGTTGCTAACCAAGCAGGATCATTCCAAATTATTGGGCTAATACATACTAAATGTCTTGTTCTGTATTGAGATGCTAAAGCAGCATTAACTCCTGGGTTTTGTCCGTCTGATGCTCCTTGTCTGATAGAAAATATACTTTCAGAATTAGTTATATTTGTTACAAATGGTGCACTTGGCAATGCTGTTAAACTAATTCCAGAAAATGTCTTAGTTCCTTCCACAATAACATTGTTCCAATCTCTTTTATGAAGATAAACTCTTGTTTTAAAAGCAATTGCTGCATTTTTTGTAGCTAAACTTTTATCGCTACTTTGAGTAATTAAAGTTTCTGCATCATTCAGGTCATTTAAGACCTTGGTGTAACACTCATCAACAGTGTTTCTTGGTTTTAATAGTTCCGAATCAAGTTCAGCTTGAGTATCAATTCCAACTTCTCTATAAGGTATTCCGGGATGAGTTGCACCCGCTGTAAAGTTATATGGTCTAGAGAAATAAGTTAATAACTCAAAATGAGTTATACCTCTCAAAAATTTTGCCTGTCCTATGTAATCATTACCGATCGCAGATGATATTATACCTTTTGATACTGCTTTTGTTACTCCCTCAATAACTAAATTACATCGGTTTATTAATCGGTAACCATCTACCCAATAATACACATTGTTTGCTGTTGTGGCATCGTAACTAGATTGATATGTTATTGCATAAAACGCTTGTAAATTTACAACATCTTCGCCTCTGTTATCGCCTTGTTGCACAAACGCTGCACCCCAAACATAGCCTCGACCCGTTCCAGTATATTGCCCAATTTGAGCAGCATTATACATTCCAGTTACGGACAATGCAATTAAGGAAGGAGTAGAAAAAGCATCATCTAACGAAATATTATTTATAGGTTTTAAATCCAATACTTTTTCTTCAGTACAAGAATATATCAAAAATGAAATTAATGATAATGTAATAATTTTTATATATTTTTTCATAATATTTATAAGTTTATGTTAACACCCATTGAAAAAACTTTGGCTCTTGGAGTCCCGTTATAATCCACACCAAACGTTTCCATTTCGGGATTTATACCTCTGTATTTTGTTATAATTAGTGCATTTTGTACCTGAACAAAGAATCTGATTTTATCGACTCTTATTTTTTCGATTAAAGATTTTGGAAAACTATATCCTAAAGAAATATTGTCTAAACTAACAAAATCTCCGTTTTCTACAAATCTTGAAGTTGCACTTGTTTGGTTTATAAAGTTCCCTTTTCCAGCCCATAAAAGAGGAGTTTGACCATCACCAGGATTTGCGGTATTTTGCCATCTGCCAAGTATTTCGGTGCTGTTATTATTCAAGTCTTGATTTAATAATTCTCTTCGTGTTGCGTTAAATATTTTATTTCCACCACTAAATCGAATTAAAAAACCTAAATCAAGATTTTTATAAGTCATGCTAGACGAAAATCCACCAAAATACGTAGGTAGTGTATTTCCTAGAATTTTGCGGTCGGTTAGTGCTAAAGAAGATGCCGTTGAAACATTTGACGGATTTGCAGGATTAAAACCCACATAAGTTGATGTAGCAATGTTTCCTTGCACTAACGAACCATCTGCTTTAATGTAAACAGGATTTCCATTTGCTGGATTTGATCCCCAGTAATCATAACCATATAACGAATTTGGTGATTCGTCTAGTCTGATAACGATATTTGGTTTTATATTGATGTCGGTTGAAGAACCTCCAATTATATCAGCACTGTTGTTTGGCAATGAAGTAATGACGCTTTTTTGCAAAGTCAAATTCATGTTTATATTCCATTTAAAATTTGTTTTGTTGATTACACTATAATCAATTCCAAATTCGAAACCTTTATTTTGAAGTCCACCAATATTTTTAGAAATTTGGTTATTTGGAATTCCAAGAGAAGGAGCAGTTGGAGATAAAAGAATTAGTTGATCAATATCATTTTTGAAATAGTCAAAAGTAAATTTTATTTTATTATCTAAAATCGCTAAATCTATTCCATAATCTAATTTTTTACTCGATTCCCATTGCAATTTATCGTTACCAAATTGCGAAAATCCTATACCGTTAGCTATTCCGTATTGAGATGCTGAAGTTAATCCTAAATACGGATAGTTCCCAATATCGGTATTCCCAACCTGAGAATAAGACCCTCTTAGTTTAAAATCAGATACGTATTTTGTTAAGTCTGACATGAAACTTTCTTTTGCTATATTCCAACCAGCAGAATACCCTGTAAAATTACTCCATCGTGTAGCAGGGCTTATCTTTGATATACCATCGCGTCTAAAAGAACCTTGCAGAAAGTAGCGTTGTTTGTAGTTATAAGTAAGCCTACCGATGTAAGATATAATTCCATTTTCAGTCACCCCACCATTTGCTGTTTGCGTAGTATAAGCACCTGTAACAAGATTTTGGTTATAAAAGGCATCTGCCAAACCAGTTCCAACACCTTCTATAAATTGGTTTCTTTCTTTTTGATACTCCACAACTCCAACCGCATTTATATTATGTGCGTTCAAAAATGTTTTGTTATAAGTTAAAATATTTTGAACATTCCATCTAAATATGGTATTAGTGCTATTTGACAATCGTCCTTTATTACTATATCCGTCACCACTAACGGGGTCATAATACAAAAAACCGCCTGTTGTGGCATTGTCAGTACTTGCCTGAAATCTGTAATTTAAACTTTTTGTAATATCAGCCGATGCAAATAAATTCAACAAAGTTCTTTGGATTTTAGATTGTTGAATATTTTTATCTAATGCATATATAATATTAGAAAGATTACCACCAACTGCTTGTAAGTTTGTTCCTTGTCCAACATTACCACTAACTAAGTTTATATTGTATCCTGTAGGATTAGTGGCATCGTAAATAGGTGTGTTTGGCAATTGTCTAATTGCACTAAATATATTTCCGGAAATTGCACTTCTTCCAGTATTTAATCCGTTGTATTCGGTTTGCGTAAGACCAACAGTACCACCAACAGTAAACCAATTGTTGAATTTGTGCTCCAAATTAGTTCTAAGAGAGTATCTTTTTAAATCATTAGCCTTAGCAATTCCTTCTTGTTGATTATAACCTAATGAAAAATAATATTTTGTTTTGTCAGTACCACCGCTTAAGGATAAATTATGATCAATTTGCAAAGCATTTTTTCTCAATACAGCGGCTTGCCAATCGGTATCGTATTGACTTCCAGTAGCCCAAGCCGTTTGCGATGCGTTAGTTCTCTTTTCGTTAGCAATGGTTAAAAATTGAGAAGTATTAAGTAAATCAAATGTTTTTACAGCTGAAGCAAAACCAACTACACTGTTGTAACTAATTTTAGTATCTCCTACTTTACCTTTTTTAGTAGTAATTAAAACCACACCATTCGCTGCTCTAGAACCATAAATTGCTGTTGCGGCACCATCTTTTAAAATTTCAAGAGACTCAATATCAGCAGGATTAATGTCTCCCAACGCATTTGCGTTAGCATATCCTCCAGCATCTCCAGCATATATTGGCATACCGTCTAAAACATATAATGGATCTGTCCCAGATGATATGGAGGCAGTACCTCTAATCCTTAATTTTGGAGCCTCTCCAATAATACCTGTAGCGGAAGTAATTTGAACTCCAGTTGCACGACCCGCAAGTAAACTTTCGAAACTTGGCGCAACTAAACTTTGAATATCTCCACCTTTAATTTTGGAAATAGAACTTGTTAAGTCTTTTTTTCTTTGCGTTCCATAACCAACAACAACAAGGACTTCTTTTAATTCATTCGTATCCTCGTACATTTTAATGTTGTACACGCTGTTTTGAGCATCAACTATTTTTGTAACTTGTTTCATGCCAATAAAAGAAAAAACCAATACGTCACCTTCTTTTGCTTTGATAGAATATGTTCCATCGAAATCTGTTGAAGTTTTAGCGGAAGATCCTTTTATTGTCACATTTAGTCCTGGGATTGAACCAGTAACGCCTGAAACTTTTCCTGTAATTGTTTTTTGAGAAAAACAAAACTGTATGGCAAACACAAAAACAAAGGTGATTACCGATTTAATTTTAAAATTCATATTTTTTGTTTTAACATTATTTAACAAAAATATAAAATTAAAAGTTAATAATTGTGCTTTAATTAAAGAAAATACATAACAAAAAAGATAAAATAATTAGCCTGTCATCTAGGATTAAATTTTTAACCAATTAATTTGAGAAACTAAGAAGAATTACACTAATTTCCACGAATTAATTTTTGATCAATTTTTATAAAAATTTGTTGTAAAAAAAATATTTTGAAAAAATTTCAACAACGATTGTGATAAAACATTACATCACGAAAAAATAATTACAAAAACATTAAAATAAATAATTTTTTTGAAAATTTGCTACAAACTTCTTTGTCTCACAACTTCATACAAAAAAGCACCACAAGCCACAGAAACGTTCAAAGAGCCAATGGTTCCAAACATGGGGAGTTTGGCTTTTTCGTCAATAATTTTCAAGACAGATGGATTGATTCCTCGTTCTTCTGAACCCATAATTATAGCTACGCCTTCGGTCAATGGAATGGCATAAATATTTTTGTCTGTTTTTTCGGTTGCGCCAATGGTTTTGATTCCACTTCCTTGTAAATAAAAAATAGCGTCTTTGATGTGTTCAACTTTACAAATCGGAATATTAAAAACGGCTCCAGCAGAAGTTTTTACAGTATCGCCATTTACGGGTGCTGAGCCTGCTTTTTGGACAATAATTCCATTTACACCAGCGCATTCCGCAGTTCTGATTATTGCACCAAAGTTTCGCGCATCCGAAATTTGATCGAGGATTAGAAACAAAGGAGTTTTTCCAGATTCAATGGTGCTTTCTACTAAATGTTCTAAATCCATGAAACCAATTGGCGAAATGCTCGCAACGGCTCCTTGGTGATTGTTAGGCGTTAATCGATTGAGTTTTTCGACAGGAACATAAGAAAAATTGATGTTGCCACGTTTCATGACTTTCATTAAATCTTTCATGAGTTCGCCAGATATTTCTTTTTGTATAAAGACTTTATCTACTTCTTTCCCAGACTGAATGGCTTCTACAATGGCACGTATTCCAAAAATTATATGTTCTTTTTCCATTTTGCAAAGATAGA
>JAYUFL010000133.1:0-4335 GCA_043738745.1 Bacteroidota bacterium | reverse complement strand
TATGATTGGACGGTTTCGCCATTTACATCGGGCGTTGCAAAAGAAAAAGAAATGAATCCGCTAAAGGTTGAAGGAAGTTCGTTTTTTACGCATAATTTCGGGATAATTTCGTTTTCCGGAAACAAAGCAAACCGACAAATGAAATTAACGTTGTTTGACAAAGACGGGAAAGAATTGTGGAATAAAGTGATTTTGAAAAAGGAATTAGAATAACTAATATCTATTCCTAAACCAAACTTTCATCCATTCACGTTTTAGAATCAAAAAAGCCACTTGTTTTGCGAGTTCCAAAATATCCGAACCGTCAAGTTTTTTGATTTGATCCTCTGGAACATCAATAATATATAGTAAATTGAGGTATTCGGCAAATTTGTATTGAATTAATCGATATATTTTTTCGTGCAACTGAATTTTGAGTTCTTCAGGCAAAGTGCTCATCGGAAAATCAATTCCTTCATTGGCTAAATTGAAATCCTTGTTAATTTGCTCAATTAGTTTTAGGTACAAGTTTTCGCTTTCGGCTTCGGAAAGTAGTAAATCTGTGTTAATTGGTGTTATAAAATTCATTTTTCAATATCAAAGGTCAAAAGTCATTTTCAAAATTCAATGTGAAAATAGGATTGATTTTTGAAGTTAATTCTTGAAGTTGTTTTTTTAAACCTTTCTTCCCATTAAATTTTCTCCAAACGATCGTAAAATATCTTTCTTTTCGTTGTCGATGCTAATGTTTTGCAAAGTGTCAAATGCTTTTAGCGTAAAATCCTGAATGGCTTTTTGTGTTGCTTTTGATGCTCCAGAGGAATTAAAAATGGCTTTTACAGACTCAATTTTATCGGAATTATCGGTCGGATGAATCGAAAATAAATGCAACAATTGTTCTTTTTCTGAAGCAGATGCAAATTCGATTGCTTTTAGATATAAATAGGTTTTTTTGTTCTCAATAATATCACCGCCAACTTGTTTCCCGAACGTTTCGGGATCGCCAAAACAATCTAAATAATCATCTTGCAATTGGAAAGCCAAACCAAGATTTAAACCAAAATTATAAATCAGATCGGCATTTTTTGCAGAAGTTTCGGCAACAATTGCACCCATTTTCATTGCTGCGGCTACCAAAACTGCCGTTTTGTATTCGATCATTTTTAGGTATTCTGGAATCGAAACATCGTCGCGGGTTTCAAAATCCACATCCCATTGTTGGCCTTCGCAAACTTCGAGAGCCGTTTTGCTAAATAGTTTTGCTAAATCTCTAAAAACATCGGTATCGTATTTCTCAAAATATTGATACGCCAAAATAAGCATTGCATCGCCCGAGAGGATTGCGGTATTAGTATTCCATTTTTCGTGAACCGTTTCGTTTCCTCGTCGCAAAGGCGCATCGTCCATAATATCGTCGTGTACCAACGAAAAATTATGAAAAACTTCTACGGCTAATGCTGCTGGTAAAGCCAATTTATAATTTGCATCAAAAACCTCGGCACTCATTAATGTTAAAACCGGACGCATGCGTTTTCCGCCCAATTTCAGTATGTAATGTATTGGTTCGTATAGATTTACGGGTTCTTTAGTTTCGTATTGTGTGAGTAAATAATCGGAAATAAATTCTTGGTATTGGTATATTGAGTGCATTAATTCTGAGTTTAAAGTTTAAAGTTTCAGGTTGCACAAAGTAACTCAAAAAACTTTAAACCTGAAACTTTAAACATTTTGTTATGTTAAATTTATGTAAATACTTTGGAAACTATTTTGGTATTCAAAGTTTCCATTATATCTTTGTGTAAGATTTAAAAATCTTATGAAAGATAAAATCATCAAAAAAGCAACAGATATGTTCTTGAAACTAGGATTCAAGAGCGTTACTATGGATGATATTGCTTGCGAAATGTGCATTTCTAAAAAAACAATTTACAAATATTTTCACAACAAAGAAGTCCTTATTGAAGAAGGAACCGAGATCATTCACCAAAAAATACATACTATAATTGATGAAATTGTAGCCAAAGATTATAACGCTATAGAAGAAAATTTTGAAATTAGGCGCATGTTCAAAGAAATGTTTCAAACCATAAACGATTCTCCGATTTATCAACTAAAAAAACATTATCCCGAGATTCATTCCAAAATGATTGCCAACGAACTGGAAGATTGCAATACTATGTTTAAGCAAAATATCGTGAAGGGCATAGCGCAAGAATTATACAGAAAAGATTTGGAAATTGATATATATGCCAAATTTTACTACATGCTTATTTTTTCTATTAAAGAAAATACTCAATTAGAAAGCGAAGCCCATAAGTTGGAAACTCACGTATTAGAATATCATACCAGAGCATTAGCAACGCCAAAAGGAATTATTGAACTCGAAAAACAATTACTAAACCTCTATATATAATGAAGAAAATATTTTTAATCCTAATTTGTGTTTTTTCGCTCTCAGCAAATGCACAACAGCCAAACAAACAAAACTTTAGTTTTTCGTTACAACAAGCCATCGATCATGCGTTGCAAAACAATTATTCTGCCATAAATTCAGGTCGCGACATCGAAATTTCTAAACAAAAAAAATGGGAAACAACCGCAAGTGGATTACCACAAATTAGCGGAAATGTAAACTATCAAGATAATTTGAAATTACAAAAATCCCTAATTCCAGCCGAAATTTTTGGAGGAACTCCAGGAACTTTTCAGGAAGTTGCTTTTGGAACCAAACAAAATATGGGAGCAAGTGTAACTCTAAGCCAATTAATTTTTGACGGATCGTATATAGTTGCACTGCAAGCATCTAAAGCATATTTAGAGTATTTTGTAAATGCAAAAAAGAAAACGGATTCCGATATTCGCGAAATGGTTATTAATTCCTACGGAAATGTTTTGCTGGCCGAGGAAAGCATAAAAATCCTAGAAAGCAACAAAACAATTCTCGAAAAAAACTATAACGATATCAATCAAATTTTCAAAAACGGATTGGGCGAACAGGAAAGCGTAGAGCAAATTTCGATAACTCTTGCAACTGTAAAAAGTAATTTGAATAACGTAAAAAGATTAAGAGAAATTTCCTTGAAAATGCTAAAACTAAATCTCGGAATGGAAATTAATGATGATTTGGTCTTGACCGATAATTTGGATAATTTATCTAAATCTAATCTCGATTTAGCAACGCAAACATCAGAATTTAATGTCGAAAACAATATCGATTATCAAATAGTTACGAGTTTAGTAACTCAGAAAAAACTATTGTTAAAACTCGAAAAAAGTAAAGCATTACCAAGTTTAGGTGCAGCGTTAAATGTTGGTTCTAATGCTTTTAGTCAAGATTTTTCGTTCTTTTCGGGCAATCAAAAATGGCTTTATTATTCTAATGTTGGAGTTAGTTTGCATGTTCCAATATTTTCTAGTTTTGGTCGAAATGCAAAAACCCAACAAGCCAAAATTAGCCTAGATCAAGCCAAAACCCAACAAACCGAAGCCGAACAAAGATTGAAATTATTATACGAAAAATCCAAATCCGATTTCGATTTTAGCATCGAGCAATACGCAACTTCAAAAAGCAATTTGAACCTTGCCGAACGCATCGAAAAGAAGCAACAAATCAAGTTTAAAGAAGGGTTATCGACCAGTTTCGAATTCAGCGAAGCCCAACGTCAATTGTATGCAGCGCAACAAACGTATTTGCAATCTATGGTTGATGTTATTAATAAAAAAGCGGCTTTAGAGAAATTGATGATAAAATAAAAATAAAGAGCCAAGAAAAAACAAAACAAACTCAATTACATACTTATGAAACAATTATTTATAGTATTCGCAGCAACATTATTATTTATTGGATGCGGAAAAAAAGAAGACAACTCCAATATTGATGACTTAGTTGCATCAAAAAACCTAGTAAACATAAAAGCAAAAAGAGATTTATTGCAGGCCGATTTATCTAAACTCGATGCGGCTTTATTAACTCTAGATGTAAAAAAAGCAGAGGAAGCATTGGTTTCGGTTTTGACTGTAAAAGATACCATTTTTAATCATTATCTCGAAGTTCAAGGAAATGTAAACACTAAGGAAAATATCCTAATTCAGCCAGAAATGCCTGGAACTTTGGTTACTTTAAATGTAATTGCGGGTCAAAAAGTTACTAAAGGACAAGTTCTTGGTCGCACGGACGATGGTGGAATGAGTCAGCAATTGGCATCGGTAGAAAATCAGTACAATTTGGCAAAAACTACTTTCGAGCGTCAAAAAAATCTTTGGGATCAAAAAATTGGTTCGGAAATTCAGTTTTTGCAAGCGCAAACTCAAATGATTGGTTTGCAAAAATCGGTTTTGCAAATGAAAGCACAATTG
>JAYUFL010000132.1:0-1507 GCA_043738745.1 Bacteroidota bacterium | reverse complement strand
CTGAACACCAGAATTATAAATTCTTTCATTAAACTGCAAACTGGCGATTTAAAGATTTCAGATTTGTATAAAAAATTCGTAAAATATGCTTCGTATTCATTTTTTATTTTTATGCCGTTTTTTGCACTAATATTAAAATTGTTTTATTTCAGAAAAGACTATTATTACTCTGAATTTTTAGTTTTTTCCATTTTCTACCATATTATGATATTTGGTTTAATGGGAGTATTACTGCTTATGGAAAGGATTTTTAATATTGATTTTGTTTATTTATTGTCACCTTTTTTTATACTAATTTTTATTTATTTAGGAATCTCATTAAAAACTGTTTTTGATGGAAGCTGGTATAAAACTTTGGTAAAAACTACAATTTTATCTTTTGTATATGTTTGCTGTTTGTTCTTTTTATTTGTTTTTTTAATCTTGGGTAGTATGATTTAATTACTATTAAAATCATGATAAAACCTATTACGTTACCTTTTTGAATAATAAAATAGCACTAAAAATTACAATGAAAAACAACAATAAAGCAATTATTATTGAGGATAATCTTAACATAATTACTGTTTAACTTCATTTTGTTAATATTCCAATTATATAAATCCTCAATACTTTCGTTAAAATATTAAAATTTACTTTATCATATAAATTGACATACAACTAAAATGAAAAAAACTTCCTTTCTATTTCTTTTATTGGCAACATTAAATTTATCTGCACAATACAATTCAGATGCACCTTGGATGCAAAATCTTGGAAATCTCAACGGTACGGCAAACATGACACAAATGAAGGATGCCTTCGATTTATATTGGGAAACTCACGATAGAAGAACTGTTAAAGGGAGCGGATTCAAACCTTTTATGCGTTGGGTTAATTTTCATGAAAACCAACTCCACGAAGATGGAACAATAATGACAAGCCAAGAATTACTTCAAATGTACAATCAAAAGAGACTTACACAAAGTAAAAAAACCAGTTTTGCTACTAGCAACTGGCAATCAGTTTTCGGCACATTGCCTTACAGTAATACAGGTTCATCTTCCCCTGGGCAAGGACGTGTAGAAGCTGTAGCTGTTGACCCAAATAATGCAAGTATAATATACGTGGGTGCTCCTTCTGGAGGGGTATGGAAATCAAATAATGCAGGATTAAATTTTGTTCCATTATTTGATGATTTTCCTCAAATTGGTGTTTCTGGAATCGCAATTGACCCTAATAATTCTAATATACTATACATTACAACAGGAGATAGGGACCATTCTGACACTACTTTTATTGGCGTTTATAAATCTAGTGATGGGGGCACAACTTGGAATAATACAGGTGCTATTTCAGGTGGTAACACAGCATCCGATATTTATGTAAATCCATCTGATTCCAATATGATTTTGGTTGCAACGAGTAATGGGGTTTATAAATCGATTAATGCTGGAATTTCTTGGACTTTGACCTTATCGGGTAACATAAAAGACATAAAAATAAAACCTACAGACCCATCAATTGT
>JAYUFL010000131.1:0-4424 GCA_043738745.1 Bacteroidota bacterium | reverse complement strand
TTTACATCAACCATAACACTTCCTGTAAAATATTTGGTGGATAAAACTGGAGGTTTAGTCCGTCTATCAGAGCCATTTTGCCAAGTCATATCCATGCCATCAAATGGTGCTTTTTCTGGAATAGAATCGGTTGGATTTTCTGTTTGCGCATTACTGTTATAAAAGGATAGAATTAATAGTAATATTGTAAAAAAATTAGTTTTCATTTATGTTTATTTTAAAAATTTATTGTTGAGTTGTCTTCCAAAAATTTAATTTTGAAAATGTCTTTTTGATTAATAATTTGTCCGACTAAAAAACCAAATGAGTCTAACCCAAAAAGTACATTAACATCTACTAAATGCCATCTTGAAATATGGGTTGTATTGCCTTTGAAAAAACCAATAAATTTTCCTTTTAGCAATAAATGATTTTTCAATTCGACTTCAATTAGTTGATTTTTTAGTTTGAAATATTTTTCATAAAGCACCAATGATGCATCTGTTTTCATCGTTATCTATTTTCTCGGTCTAATTTTATGTTTGTTATGGGTTGATAAACCAATGGGATTTGTTCTATTTCGACATCTGATTTTTCTAAACCAAATGCTTTTTCGTCGCTTAATCCCATACGTTTTAGCAAGAAATAACCACGTAATAAAAATCCTTCTTTGAATGCAAATTCGTTTTCGATAGATAAAAATTTCTCGATTACCACAAATTTAAAATCGGGCTCGTTGTTGTATTTGCTTGATCCATCAGGACGAATGTGCAAATTGAGTTCTTTGTTTGCTACTAATTCTTTGACTATTTGTTTGAAATAAATTTCGGTTTTGGGTTGTACTCTAAAACCAACATTGATGTTTACTTTTATAACTTTGTCATCTACCAGTTCTGAAACATCATACGAAAGTGTAAACGGTTCTTCGGTACGATTGATGTGTAGAAACCAATATACATCGGCACGTTTTGGCTTTTTTGCAAAAATAGATTTGATTGTTTTTTCTTCTATTTCGTGTCTTCTATCCGCTTTTGATAAATAGATTAAATGGGTTGCAAATTTTGGTATTGCATCGTCTTCGCTTAACTCTGTAAGTTGATTACTGTATTTGCCTAATTCTACAAATTTTGTGAAACGATTATTTATCTTTCGGGCATAATACCATATGTACATTACCATAAAAATAAATAATTCGAAGAATAAAAACATCCAACGCTCTTTAATTTTTGCAACATTTGCAACAAAAAATGCAATTTCAATTGTTCCAAAAACGGTTAGAAATGCTATTAATGCAAATTTATTCCATTTTAATCTGTAATAAATAAAATAACTTAATAATAAAGTGGTCATCAACATTGTAATGGTAATTGAAAAACCGTAAGCGGCTTCCATATGTGCACTTTCTTTGAAGTAAACCATCATCAAAACACAACCAAACCAAAGTATTGTATTGATACTTGGTATATAAATTTGACCTTTGCTGTCGCTGGGCTGTCTAACTGTAACTCTTGGCCAAAAGTTTAGGTTCATTGCTTCGCTAATTAAAGTAAAACTTCCTGAAATTAATGCTTGAGAGGCTATGATTGTTGCACACGTTGAAATAATGATACTAGGCAGTAAAAACCAAGTTGGTATAATTTCAAAAAATGGATTACGACCATTTAGCAAAGTTTCTCCTTGATGCATTAGCCAAGCGGCTTGCCCCAAATAAGCAACTACCAAACTTATTTTGACGTAAATCCAAGTGATACGAATGTTTTTTATTCCGCAATGACCTAAATCTGAATATAGTGCTTCTGCTCCTGTGGTACACAAGAAAACTGCACCTAATAGCCAAAATCCTTTAGGATAATTGACTAATAAATCATAAGCATAATAAGGGTTTAATGCTTTTATAATATCGGTATGTTGCATAATTTCTTTTACTCCAAAAACCAATAACATAGTAAACCAAATAGTCATAATAGGTCCAAAAAACTTTCCGATAACTTGAGTCCCAAAACGTTGAAAAAAGAATAATAATGATATAATGGCAACTACAATTCCGACAGTTAATAAGTTTCCTGGAATAATGATATTTTCTAAACCTTTTACCATACTTAAACCTTCAATTGCAGATGAGACCGAAATAGGAGGTGTAATAATTCCGTCAGCAAGTAAGGTCGTAGCACCAAGTATTGTTGGAATAACTAATTTTTTGCCATAACGTCTAACCAATGCGTATAGAGAGAAAATCCCACCTTCTCCATGGTTGTCGGCTCGAAGCGTGAGCCAAATATATTTGATTGTGGTTTGAAAAACTAAAGTCCAAAAAACACAAGAAACGCCACCATAAACAAGCATTAAATTAATGTCTCTTGTTCCGATTATGGCTTTGAAAACATAGAGCGGACTTGTACCAATATCTCCATAAATAATTCCGAGTGCGACTAAAAGTGATGCAATAGTTACTTTATTTGCAATTCCATTTTTTGTTGTATTCATTATATAATTTTGTTTAAAAATTTAATGGTACAAAGTTCTATAAAATGGTATTTGTAAGTTATAAAGATATACTTACTTGATATAAAGATTTTATAAAGATTAAGTAAAACGATACCCAACACCGCTTTCGGTAATAATATGCTTGGGTTGGTTTGGGTTTTCTTCTATTTTTTTGCGTAACGTACCAACAAAAACTCTTAAATATTGTGTTTCTGTTTGATAACCCATTCCCCAAATTTCTTTCAAGATGTATTGATGCGTCAAAACTCGACCTTCATTTTTCATAAAAAGGGCTAACAAATTGTATTCGGTTGCAGTAAGTTTTAACAATTCGTCTTTTTGTTTTATGGTTCTTGCCCCAAAATCTATTTGTAAATCTCCACAAGAAAAAAAACTGCAATCGTCATTGGTTTGGTTTCTGCGAATAACAGAGCGAATTCGTGCCAAAAGTTCGGCACTTCTAAAAGGTTTTGTTAGATAATCTGTTGCTCCGTTGTCGAGTGCTTTTACGATATCTTCTTCACTGTTTTGAACTGAAAGCATTATTATTGCTTTTGTGTACCAAGTGCGTAATTCTTTGAGAATTTCGTGTCCGCTTTTGTCGGGCAAACCTATATCGAGCAAAATTAATTCGGGCGGATGGTTTACTGCCATCAAAATTCCTTCTTTTCCAGTTTCGGCAAGCCAAACTTTGTAGTCGTTGCTTTCTAATGTTATTTCTAACAATTTCCGAATTGGTGCTTCGTCATCAATGACTAATATTTCTGCTTTATTCATTTTTGAGCGAGTTTAAATAAGAGGTTTTTGTTGGAATTGTTATTGTAAAATCCGCACCTGAATTGGTATTGTTTTTTAATATAATTGTTCCGTTATGGGCTTCAATAAATCCTTTCACGATGGATAAACCAAGACCACTTCCGCCAGTTTTTGTGTTTGGTAAACGATAAAATTTATCGAAAGCAAATTGTATTTCATTTTCGGGAAAACCGTTTCCGTTATCTGAAACCGAAAAAACACAACTGTCATATTGATGCGAAGCATCAATCTTTATAATTGTGTTTTTTGGAGTATATAATATTGCGTTTGTTACTAAATTTTGAATAACTTCTTCAATTAATCCAGCATCTAATTTGAATAATGGTAATTTTTCGTCTGAAACAAAATCAATAATATGTCTGTTTTTTATAGGTGTAATTTTTTGAATTACGTTATAAATAAGTTCGTTTATATCGCACCAATCTTGATTTAGTTTTAACATTCCTGTTTCTAATCGGCTCATATTTAACAAATTTTCGACTTGTCTATTCAGTCGAATACTGGCTTTGTCAATTTCTTCGAGCAGTTCGGTTTGATTGTTTTCAGTAAGTTTGTTTTTGTTTTCTTTTAGTGTGTCAATTGCTCCAATGATTGTTGAAATTGGAGTTCTTAATTCGTGAGAAAGTGAATTGAGTAACGTATTGTAAAGTTTTATTGTTTTTTCTTTCTCTTCTTTATCTCGTGCTTTGTTTTCGGCTTCTCGAATTTTGAATGTTAAAACTGCGTTTACTAATGCAATAATTATATAAATCAAAAATAGTAAAATATCTTCAGTATTTGTGATGTGGAATGTAAAAAGTGGCTGAATAAAAAAGAAGTTCAATATTAATCCGCTTAAAAGTGCAGTTAGTAATACAGGTAAAATATCGAAAAGCATTGCAACAATTGAAACCGTCATTAACAAAATTAATGCAGTTATTCTGTAATCGATATATTTTGATGAGAAAAAGCAAATAATTGAAACAAAAAACACCAATGAAACACTAATTATGTATTGCATTGGTATTGATTGTTTTTTTGTTTTAAACTTTTTCAAAATTATCTATTTATTTTGAACAAAAGTAATTTAATTCTTTAAATAAACAGGAAGTAATTTTTTTGGTTTCTTTTAAGCGGAATGTTGCTCACGGGTTTCCTACAACGTC
>JAYUFL010000130.1:0-12370 GCA_043738745.1 Bacteroidota bacterium | reverse complement strand
TTCGTTTCTTTGCCAAAAGGCGAAGAGCCATTAAACGTCGATTTAGAAAGAGCGCAAGAATTAATCGATGAAAAAACATTAGCCGATGCGCCAGTAGCCGTTTACAAAGGCGAAGGCGTTCAAAAAGGAACAGGTCGTTTTGGTCCTTTCTTGAAATGGAACGGAATGTTTATCAATGTTTCGACGAAATATAATTTCAATAATTTGTCTCAAGACGATATTGAAACCATTATTGAAGATAAAATTCAAAAAAATATAGACAAAGTTTTACACAACTGGGAAGCCGAGGGAATTTTGGTTCAAAAAGCACGTTGGGGAAGATCGGAAATTTTGAAAGGTAAAATCAAAATTGAATTAAGCAAAGATGTTGATGCTACAAAATTAACACTTGCCGAAGTTCAGGAAATGATTGCCAAAAAAACACCAGCCAAAAAAGTGGCTGCTAAAAAAGCAACAACTGCAAAAAAACCTGCTGTCAAGAAAGCGGTTGCTAAAAAGAAATAAAATATGGCATTAGAGTTCCTAACACCATTAAATGAGGAAGTTCTAGATTTTGCAAATGATTTGTCATCGCAACATTTAGGAAACAAAATTGTATTTCATACCAAAGATGATTTTCCAAATCTAAAGAAAATAAAAATTGCAATTCTGGGCGTTTTAGAAAATCGTGGAGATAAAAAAGCAAACCAAGAAGTAAATCTGGATTTTATCAGAAAAGAATTTTACAGTCTTTTTCCAGGAAATTGGAATGCGTCAATTGCAGATTTAGGAAATTTAAAACCGGGAGACACAAAGGAAGATACTTATTTTGCATTAAATAAAGTAGTTTCAAGTCTTATCAAACAACAAATAATTCCCATTGTTATTGGTGGTTCGCAAGATTTGACGTATCCATTATACAGGGCTTACGACGATTTAGAGCAAATGGTCAATTTAGTTTCGATAGATAATAAATTTGATTTTGGTAAGGAAACCGACGAAATATCGACCAATTCCTATCTCACAAAAATTATTTTAGAGGAACCAAATAATCTTTTTAATTACAGTAATGTTGGTTTTCAAACCTATTACAATTCTCAGGAAGAAATCGATTTAATCGAAAAATTATTTTTCGATGCCTACAGACTTGGTGATGTTTCAAATCATATTTCAATATCAGAGCCTGTTTTTAGAGATGCCGATTTTGTGAGTTTAGATTTATCATCCACAAAATCAGCAGATACAGGAAACTTTAAAAATTTTGCGCCAAACGGTTTCAATGGCAAAGAAATTTGTGCTTTATCAAGATATGCAGGAATTAGTGATAAAGTTTCGTTATTTGGTATTTTTAATCACAACAATACGTTACAAGAAAGCGTTCTTATTGCTCAAATTATTTGGTATTTCATCGAAGGATATCATTTTAGATCAAACGAATATCCATTTACAACCAAAGAAAATTATATAAAATACATTGTTCCTATGGACGACGAAGAAATTATCTTTTTCAAAAGCAATAAAACCGAGCGTTGGTGGATTGAAATCCCATTTATTATGAATGGAAATAATAAATTACAAAAAAACACGTTATTACCATGTTCATATGAAGAATATTTGGCGGCATGTAATCAAAATTTACCAGAACGCTGGTGGAAAGCCCAAAAGAAATATTTTATTTGAAACACTATTGTATTGTTTTGATAAAGCAGAAGAGTAAGAGATTAAATATATTTTTGAAAACCTCACAATATGCATTTTATCGATGATTTATGTATTTAATCGATAGCAAAAAGACAGTTTTAATATAAATTTAATATTTTTTCACATTTTTTTAAATATTTTTTTCAAAATAATTGTGTAATTAAAAAATAATAAATAGGTTTACACCTTGAATTAAGAATACCTAAATAACCATTCAATATGAAGAAATTCGTTCTATTTACAGCATTTTTAACCTTATTAGCGAGTTGTGGCTCAAGTGACAAAGGAGAACTGGTAGGAGTAAAAGGGAAAAGTTGGCATCCGGAGAAGCCTTTTGGAATGGCTTTAGTGCCAGGGGGAGCTTTTATAATGGGTAAGTCCGACGATGATTTAGCTAACATTCAAGATGCGCCAACTAAAACAGTAACTGTTAGGTCTTTTTATATGGACGAAACAGAAATTACGAATAGCGAATATCGTCAGTTTGTAGGATGGGTAAAAGATTCTACAATAAGAGTTCGTCTGGCTATTCAAGCAGATGAAATGGGTAAAAAATCTACAGGAGGAAAATCAGGAGCGAAAAACGGAAGTATAGGTGACTACGCTTTTAGTGATACCGATCCAACAAAACAAACTCCTTATGATAAATACATGTACGAAAACTATTACAGTGTTGGAACTAAAGACAATCCATATGCTGATAGAAAATTAAATCGTAAGGTAAAGTTAATTACAGACACTAAAAAATACCCAGACGCAGATTATGTAGAGGTAATGGATTCTATGTACACGCCTGTTGCGGAATCATATAATGGATTAAGAACAATAGATGTATCTAAATTGAAATTTAGATACTCTTGGATGGACATTCAAGCAGCAGCAAAGGCTAAAGTTGGTAAAAGAAAACAATTTATAAAAACAGAAAATGTTACCATATATCCAGATACAACAACTTGGATAAAAGATTTTGCATATTCGTACAATGAGCCAATGCACAACGATTATTTTTGGCATCAAGCATATAGCGACTATCCAGTGGTGGGTGTAAATTGGAAACAAGCAAAAGCATTTTGTGCTTGGAGAACTCTAAATAAAAATATTTACATAAAACAAAAAACTAAAGGTAGAGATTTAACAAATTCATTTAGACTTCCAACTGAAGCAGAATGGGAATATGCCGCAAGAGGTGGTTTGCAATCAGCAACTTATCCTTGGGGAGGCCCGTATACTAAAAACGATAGAGGTTGTTTCATGGCGAATTTTAAACCAAATAGAGGAGATTACGCAGCAGATCAGGCACTATATACCGTAGAGGCAAAATCATATGAACCAAATGGTTATAATCTGTACAACATGGCTGGAAATGTTTCTGAATGGACAGACTCTTCTTACGATCCCGCATCATACGAATTTGTATCAACAATGAACCCTAATGTTCCGGATGTAAAAAATATGAGAAAAGTAGTTCGTGGAGGTTCTTGGAAAGATGTTTCGTATATGTTACAAGTTAGTACTCGCGATTTCGAATATGCCGATACAGCAAGGAGTTATATAGGTTTCAGAACTGTACAAGATTATATGGGTACAAAAACAACCAAAACATCAAAATAATTAAAAATAAACCAAATAAATATTAAACTTAACTAAAAACAATTATTATGGCAATTTTAAGCAAAAAAGCAATGAATTTCGCTTACGGAATGGGAGCAGCAGTTGTAATCATCGGAGCATTATTTAAAATTACTCACTTTGAATTAGGTCCTTTAACAGGAACATTAATGTTATCAGTAGGTTTATTGACAGAAGCATTTATTTTTGCGTTATCGGCTTTCGAGCCTGTTGATGCAGAATTAGATTGGTCATTAGTTTATCCAGAATTAGCTGGAGGCGATGCGAAAAAGAAAGACGCTAAACAACCAGAAGACGCTCAAGGTTTACTATCTCAAAAATTAGATGCAATGTTGAAAGATGCTAAAGTTGATGCTGCTTTATTTACAAGTCTTGGTACTAGTATTCAAAATTTCGAATCTGCTGCAAAAGGAATTGCTCCGACCGTAGATTCAATGAATTCTACTAAAAAATACTCTGAGCAAATGACAATGGCTGCAACTCAAATGGAATCATTAAATGGTTTATATAAAGTTCAGTTACAATCTGCCGAAAAACATGCTACAATAAACGAAGCTGTTGCTGAAAACAATTTGAAGTTGAAAGATCAAATGCAATCGCTCACTTCAAACTTGTCTTCATTGAACAATGTGTATGGAGGAATGTTGTCTGCAATGAGTAACAAAGGATAATTTAGTTTTCTAACTATATATTTTATTTAATAACAAACTAATTAAAAAAAAATGGCAGGAGGAAAATTAACCCCTAGACAGAAGATGATTAACCTGATGTATCTGGTTTTCATCGCAATGTTAGCAATGAATATGTCCAAAGAAGTATTATCTGCTTTTGGATTGATGAATGAAAAATTCGAAAGTTCTAATGCTTCAGCATTAACATCTAATACTCAAATGTTAAGTGCTTTAGATAAAAAAGCATCCGAGGCTGGAGGAGAATTTAAAATGGCGTCAGAAACTTCTCATAAAGTAGAAACTATAACCAAAGATTTCTACGGATTTATAGGTACTCTAAAATCAACTGTTTTAACAGGTGTTGAAGTTGATAAAGAAACTGGAAAATTGCCTTATGAATCAATGGACAAAGGTGATAATATTGATAATGCTTGGTTTACAGGTGAAGGATACTCTGCTAAAGGAAACGAAATTATTGCAAAAATAACCAAATACAAGGCTGATATGAAAGCCGTTTTGGGTTCGGATAAAAAATATGCAACTATTCTTGCCGAAGTAAATAAAAAATTCGATTTGGCAGACGTTAAAAACAAAGATGGTCGCCCAGTAAAGTATCTTGAATATCATTTCGATAAATTTCCTGCTGTAGCGTCTCTTGCAAAATTAACAGCATGGCAAAATGATGTTAAAAAATCTGAATCTGATGTATATAGTGCTTCTTTAGGAAAGGCTGCTGTAAATGAAGCATCAATGAATAATTATTCGGCTATTGTTGTAACTGATAAATCAGCATTCTTTTCTGGAGAAGCTGTGAAAGGAAAAGTATATTTAGGTCGTTATGATAAAGATACAAAACCAACTTCTGTTACTGTTGGTGGAGGTTCTGTAACGATGATAGATGGTGCTGCTAATTTCAGTCTTGGAGCAGGTTCAATAGGAGAGCATGATATTGCTGGGAATTTTAACTTTCTTGAAGATGGAAAAACAATTTCTATACCAATTAAAGGTAATTATGTAGTTGTTGCTAGACCAAACTCAGCAAATATTTCTGCTGATAAAATGAATGTTGTTTACAGAGGTTTACCGAATCCAATGACAATCTCGTTTGCTGGTATTTCAGATGATAAAGTTAATGCTTCTGCTCCTGGTCTTGCAAGATCTGGAAAGGCAGGTCAATATAATCTTACCCCAGGTTCGGGTAGTGATGTAACGGTTAGTGTTACTGGTAAATTGCCTGATGGTTCTAATGTTTCGGATAAAAAATTATTCAGAATTAAAGGTATTCCTGCACCGGTTGGATGTATAGCAGGTCAAGCAGGTGGAGACAAAGGTTCTAAATCTCGTTTGGCAGTATCACAAATTACGGCAAAATTACCAGATTTCTTATATGATTTATCTTTTCAAGTAGTTCAATTTTCATTCAAAGTTCCAGGACAGGCAACTGTAATAGTAAATGGAGACAGAGTAAATGCTCAATGTAATGCTGCTATGGCTAGAGTTACACGTGGAGATCAAGTTACAATCTTTGATATTAAAACCAAAATTGTTGGAATTGGTTCAAGCATTATCCCAGGAAAATGTTCCCCAGTAATTTTCGATATACAATAAAAATAAGTTGTTTCCGTTTATATAATTAAGAATTAAACAATACAAAATGAGAAATCTATTAATAGCGTTAACTTTTTGTGCTGCAACTGTTTCAGTTTCAGCTCAATCTAACTTGCTAAATGCTAAAACACCAGATCAAATTGGTAAAAAATCTGCCGCGGAATTAATTTCTGATAACGATAAACCACTACCTTATGGTTACGTACATGATCGAGATGTTTTACTTGGCAAAACAACTTGGGAATTTGTTGATTTAGATGAGCGTGTAAACTTTCCTCTATATTATCCTGTAGATACCACTAATATTGGTAAAGACAGACGTTCTTTATTTGATGTGCTTTTAAAAGGTATAAAGCAAGGTAAAATTACGGAAGTATATGGAGACGATTATTTCAATACGAAAAAATCATTGAAAGACATGGGTGCTTCATTTAAATATACTGATACTACTCAAGCTGGAATAGACGAAATTAATGCTAATAGAGAATTATATTATCCAAAAGCAACTGCTGGTCATCCTGAAATTATTAAGAAAAACAAGAAAGGAAAGGTTATTAAAATAATTCCTGCTGTTGCTGCTGGTGTGCCAGTTGGTAAACCTCTTGATAGACAGTTTATAAACGAAACATTTCTAACCGCTCAAGATATATCGGGATATAAAATCAAAGGATTTTGGTACTTCGACAAACGTCAAAGCGAATTGAAATATCGTTTGCTTGCTATTTGCCCAATGGCACCAGAAGCTCGTGAAGTTGGTAAAGAAAACCAGGATCCAATTGAGTTATTTTGGATTTATTTTCCTGCAATTAGGGATGTTTTGCACGATGCAAAAGCTTTTAACGAAAAAAATAGTGCTATGCCAGACTCATTTGATCATTTATTGAATGCAAGAAGATTTAGTGGTGTTATTTATAAAGAAGAAAATGTTTTTGGAGATCGTTCAATATCTGATTATATGAAAGATAATGCACAAAATCAATTATTAGAATCAGCTAGAGTTAAAGAAAAAATTCGTGATTTCGAATCTGATATGTGGAATTATTAATTTCAATATTAAATATATTATAAAAACTCTTACAATAGTAAGAGTTTTTTTTTAACTTTTTCTAAAAATGAAAGATATTGATTATTTAGTTGTTGGTTGTGGTTTGGCAGGAATTGCTTTTACTGAAATTTGTATTCAAAATAGCAAATCGGTTTTAGTTTTTGACAATAATTCACAAACGTCATCAACCATTGCAGCAGGTTTATACAATCCAGTTATTTTAAAAAGATTTAGTAGTTTGCAAAATGCACAACAACAAATCGATTTATTGAATATTTTTTATAAATCAATGGAAGAAAAATTTAATGTTAAATTTGATTTTAAACTTCCAATTTTGCGAAAATTTTTTTCTATTGAAGACCAAAACAATTGGTTTTCGGCATCAGACAAACCAGATTTAAGTCCATTTTTGTCTTTAGATTTAACTAAAACTAAATATTCGGGCATAGATTCCCCATTTAATTTTGGCAAAGTTTTACAAACAGGTTATGTAGACACTGCTTTGTTATTAAAAACATATCAAGCATATTTAGATAAAAATAAAATGCTTATTAATAAATCTTTTGAATATGATAAATTAGAATTCAACGATGATTTCATCATTTATAATAATATTAAAGCAAGACATATCATTTTTGCCGAAGGTTTTGGGATGCTTAAAAATCCATTTTTTAATGACTTACCTCTAGATGGAACTAAAGGAGAACTTTTTATCATCGAAGCAATTAATTTGAATTTAGATGTTATTGTTAATACAAGTTTATTTATTCTTCCTCTAGGAAATAATTTATTTAAAGTTGGTGCAACTTATAATTGGGTTGATAAAACAAGCGTTCCAACTCAAAGCGGTAAAACAGAATTAATAGATAAAATTAAAGAAATTTTGAACTGTAATTTTCAAATTTTGGAACATTTTGCAGGTGTTCGACCAACGGTAAAAGATAGAAAAGCACTCTTAGGAACACACAGTAAGCATAAAAACATTCATATTTTAAACGGAATGGGAACTCGCGGTGTAATGCTTGCTCCAACAATGGCAAAAGCCTTATTCGAAAACATAGAACTCGGAACAATTTTAGACAAGAGTATCGATATCGCTAGGTTTTATAATAAAAATTGAAATTAATTTATATATTCGATTATCTTTTTTATCTAAAAATATTTATTCAAACATATTTTTCGTTTAAAGAAATAATCAATTTGTTAAATATCTATTAAAAAAAGATTATTTTTATTAAAATTTTATGTATTATGCCAATAGAAATTAGAAACATATTATTTATAATTTTTATTTTGAATAATTTTTCTTGTAATCCAAAAAAGAATTTTACAGAGAAAGAAACCTCTATACAACAACAAGAAAAAAGTCAAATTGTATTTTTAACTTTGCGTATAAGTAAAACGTTAGATTCTAATAATAAAGTCGAACTCCTAAAAACGTTTAAAACAGATGGGCTTATTAAAAAAAAATTCGAATCAGAAATTAATTCTGAAAACTACTTAACATTGGAACTTTATAGTAATAATAAACTCGAAAACACAGAGAAAATAGAACATCCTTTGTTTAAAGAAATAGAATATTATGATGATACAAATAACATAAAGAAAAAAAGTGTAGTTTTAAATTCTTCTGAATTTTCGGTTCGATTGCAAACTAAAAAACCGAATTGTTCTGTAAAAATTCTAGAAACATTAAATAATATTTCGATAAAAGAATTAATAACACTAAAAATTTAAATTATGAAAAAAACATTACTTATTTTTTTGCAATTATTATTATTAAACACTGCAAACAGTCAGGTTTTTGATGTTCAAAATATACAATACAAAGGCGACCCCAATAAGTTTATAAATATTGTAATAATGGGCGATGGTTACACCGTCAACGAACAAGCAACTTTTGTCACAAAAGCAACAGATCTGACTAATTATCTATTCTCCCAAGTGCCTTGGTCTAACTACAAAAACTACTTTAATGTTTATGCCATAAAAGTAATTTCTAATGAATCTGGTGCAAAACATCCTAATAATTTAGCAGATTGCGGATCGGTTCCAAATGCAAATCCAGATAATTATCTCGGAAGTAGTTTCGATAACTTTGGAATTCACCGATTAATAATTGCAAATAATACATCGCATATTACCAGTGTTTTGTCTGCAAATTTTCCTAATTACGATCAAGTTATAGTTATTGCAAATACACCTTATTACGGAGGAAGTGGTGGTGGATATGCTACAATAACTGCAAATGTTAGTTCTAACGAAATTTTTGCACACGAAATTGGTCATACGGCTGGTGCACTTGCGGATGAGTATTATGCTGGTGATCAGTATTTTGCAGAAAAATTAAACATGACACAACAATCCAGTCCAGCACTCATAAAATGGAAAAATTGGTTGACAACTCCTCAAATAGGAATTAATGTTTATGGAACTTCTGGTATTGCTAACACTTGGTTTAAACCAACAAGCAATACTTGCAAAATGCAAGCACTAGGTAATCCATATTGTAGCGTTTGCAAAGAAGCCCTCATAGAAAAAATTCATTTTGCTACAAACCCAATTGTAAATTATACTCCTGTAAATATTGCCACTATCAATTCGCCAAGTCAGTTATTGGATTTTAATCTCACCGAACTTATGAAGCCGATTCCGAATACTTTATCTATAAAATGGCAATTGGATTCTAATGTTTTTAATACTAATTTAGAGAATTTTCAAGTAGATCAATTTCTTCTGTCCAATGGAAATCACACGCTAACAGCAACAGTTGTAGATGAAGCAACGTTAGTAAAAACTGACAATCACAACACAATTCACTTTAGTACAGTTACTTGGACAATTCAAAAAAATAATCTTGGAATTAATACTATTTCTGAAAGTAATCAAATTGGTATTTCAATTTATCCTAATCCGTCAATCGACAAGTTAAATATTGAGGTAAATCTCGAAAAATCGTCTAATTTATCAATTGAATTGATTGATTTGAACGGTAAAATAATTGAAACTATACCAAACCAAGAAGTTTCCGAAGGAAAAAATATTAACTCATTTAATGTTTCAAAATTAGCGGCGGGAAATTATATTATTGTAGCAAAAATAAATGGAGCAAATTATAGCAAGATTTTTGTGAAAGAGTAATAATTATAGAAAAACTAAAGTAGATATAAATTTATAATTCGCCAAATCGTACTGTTTTTTGGTTAATTTGGCGAGTTATAAAAAACATAAATTATTTGCTCAAATACATTTTTCGTCGAGAATACAATTCATAAAACTGATCATCTTTCAAATCATCTATAAACAAAATACTTTCTCCTGTACTTTTCATTTCTGGACCAAGTGCTTTATTTACATTTTGGAATTTAATAAACGAAAAAACAGGTTGCTTAATCGCATAACCTTTTAGTTGCGGAAAAAGTAAAATCATCAAATTATGTAGTTTAAAACCCCTTTAAAAACAAGGTTTAAGACATAATATTACAACCACTTTCAAACAATTGTAAACTCAAAAACTTAAATTTATCTTTGTCAAATAAATTTAAAATAATAAAAATGAACACAGAGAAAATTGCTATTACAGAAGAAAAATTGATGGAAATGTTAACAAAAATGCCTTATTATGAATTTTTAGAATTATACAATAATAATGTAATCCTGATAAGTGAGAAAATTAATAATCGTTTGGAAAAAGATTGTCAAAAAGTTTCTATAACTGACAAACATATCTTGTATAATAACTCAAATTTTGAATAGAAAAAAAACTTAAGAAATAAATATCCTGAAAACTTTCAAGATTTTTACTTTTTAGAATTACATCAACTTTTTAGATTGACTTTGAAAAATGAGCATAAAGTTTCTGTAGAAATAAAAGTATTTGAAAAAGAAATACTAAACAATTATTATTCAAAAATAGACTTAAATGACTTGGAAGATTATTTTAAAGAATGGGAAGAAAATGTTATAAAAAACGATAATCTTATTAAAGATAATAATAAACTTAAAGATGCAATTAAAAGGGAAGCAAAAATTCAAATTAAAGATTATTCAAATGATTTGAGAGAAAAAAATCAAATCCTAAATACTGATTACAATCTTAATTCAGATTATACTATGTTCGTTTTATACTCTAAGTATATTTACTTATTATGTTCTCGAATAAAAGAAATTTTTGAAAGTGAAAAACTTTATCATCCTATGATAATTGCTAACAACGAAATAAGATTTACTGAGAAGAGTTTAGTGCATATACTAATAAGACATTACAGTCCGTTATCAAAAATATCAAAAGAAAATATATTTAAATCAAATCATAAAGACGATTTTCCACCAGAACAAATTCATTTGCAATTAGAAAATATTTTTAAAAACATTGAAGATTCTGAAATTATCAGAAATAACATTTATTTTAAAGATTGGGATATAAATAAAAAACCTTTAAACGAAGATATTACATTCCAATTTAAAGGTCAAATATTCAGAGTTTGGATTTCTTTAAATCTAAACAAAAGCGGAAGCGGACAAATAGCATTCAATGAAATTGAAACCTTTCATCCATTAGATGATCCAGAAGATTTGAAAAAATTAAAATTAAATTATACAAAATTACGGATTAATGAAAATTTGTATTTTTACAAGAAATTAAATTGGTTCTAAAGATTAATAAAAAAATGTCTTCTTTTATTTACTCAAATACATTTTTCTTCGTGCATACAATTCATAAAACTGATCGTCCTTCAAGTCGTCTATGAACAAAATACTTTCTCCAGTACTTTTCATTTCTGGTCCCAATGCTTTATTCACATTTTAGAATCTACTAAACGAAAAAACAGGTTGCTTTATCGCATATCCTTTTATCGAGCCAGGCTAAATATTTAATAAAAATTTTTCATTAATGTCAATCAAAATGAGCGGAAAAATAATTTAATTTCTAAAAGATATTTCTTTTTAATGAAATAGATAAGTCATGAATAATAAACGTTTAGTAAAATTCTTAAAATATTAAGTAATTTTGCACCTATGGAAATAGAAACCGACATTCAAAACACCAAAATAATTAAGAAAGGCACTATTTTGCTAAATCAAGGTGATGTTTCCTTATTTGGCTACAAAGTAATAAAAGGTTGCCTAAAAAGTTATGTTATAGACAAATCTGGCAAAGAACATATTGTACAATTTGCTCCCGAAGATTGGTTGATTTCTGATATGGGAAGTTTATTAAACAATACTCCTTCAACCTTGTTCATTGATGCAGTAGAAGATTCTGAAGTGGATTTTTTCAATATAAAAACCTTTGATAAAATTGAAGATTTACCAAAAGAAATGTTAGTTACTCAATTAAAAAAACTAATCAATAATAACATTGCCATAAATAAACGACTTGTTATGATGTTGACTGCGACTGCCGAGGAGCGTTATTTAGATTTTATCGAAACCTATCCGTCTTTGGTTCAAAGGCTTCCTCTCAAATTAATCGCTTCTTATTTGGGTATGACTCCCGAATATTTAAGTGATGTTCGTAGAAAATTAGCCCAAAAATGATTTCTTAAGATACCTTAATTTTTAAACTATTTAATGGTTGTAACTTTGTACTATGTTTAATATTAAATGGTAAAAAATGAAAAAAATAAATTTCGCAGTACTAATTGGAGCAATGGTTTTGCTTTCTGCATTTACAATCTACAACACCAATTGGAAAATTAATGACAACTACAATATCCACTTTGTAGGAACTGAC
>JAYUFL010000129.1:0-12383 GCA_043738745.1 Bacteroidota bacterium | reverse complement strand
CTCGATGTTCGAAAGCATGTTTATAGGCATTTCCTAAAAGTTCGTTGACTATTAACCCTAATGGAATTGCAGTTTGAATATCGAAATATACTTCGTCAATTTCGAGTTCTAAATTAATTTTTTTGTTTAAATTTTCATACGTTTTTGTAATGGCATCGGTTAAAATTTTTTAGATAATCTTTGAAATTTACTTGGTTTAGGTTATCCGATTGATACAATGTTTCATGAATTAGTGCTATAGACGTAATTCGAGATTGGCTTATTTCTAAAAAATCTTTACTATTGTTCTTTTCCGATTCTCGCGATTGAATATTGAGTAAACTCATCACGAGTTGTAAATTATTTTTTACTCGATGATGAATTTCTTTAAGCAAAATTTCCTTTTCGGCTAATGATTTTTGAGATAATAAATGTGCATTTTCGAGTTTGATGTTATTAATTCCTATAATTTCATTTTTATGTTTGGTGTCTCGATTTATTTTTATAAAAAAGAAAACAGATAATAGTGCAACTAATAATAGTATCGAAATAATATACAAATAATTTTTTTGTTTGTTATTTTCGATTTTTTTTTGCAAATCCAAAACTTGTAGATTTTTTATCTTGTTGTTTTTACCCGTAACATCAAAATCTATTTGCAATTCGCTAATTTTATCTTTGTTTATTTTGTCATTAATTTTTTGTTTACAATCGGAATATTTTTTTTGGTAAAAAAGAGCAGTTTTGTAATCTCCTATAATTTCTTCTATGTTTGATTTATTTAAATAAACATCTACTATTAATTCTGGATTTTTAACCGAATCGGTTAATGTTATTGCTTTGTTTATATAAAATCTTGCCTGACTATATTTTTTTATGCTAACGTAAGAATCCGCATAAAGTCTGTAAATATCGATATTGGTATCAGCAGAATTATTTTTGGTAGAAATTTGATTTAAACTCTCGATGGCTAAATTACTTTTTTTTAAATTATAGTAAACTGCAGATAATGAATATTGGTAATAATTTTTTTCGCTTATAGGTTTTCCAATCATGTGTTTTTTACTTTCCAATAGTAATTTTAATTCTTCTGGATACAATTTTAGTCTGTCTAACACTATACATTTTTCGTAGTTAATGTTTGTTGTAGGATCTATTTTTTTGGCTAAATCAAGATAGCGTAACGACTCTTTATATTGCCCCAAATCGGAATACATAAAAGCCATGTACAAATAGAGTTTCGATTTATTTCGAGACACATGTTTTGATTTATTATAATAAATCAGTGCCTTTTTATAATAGTCTAATGCCTCTTTTAGGAAACCATCATCATAAGTTATTCTTCCTATCAAGGTATAAAAATCAGCAATAATATCAACTTTTTTTATCTGAAGTGCGATTTTTAAATTATCATTTAAAATTTTTAGTGCTTCATTCGCTTTCTTATTATAACAGTAATTTGATGCTAAACTAAAGCGAGATTTTAAAAAAAAAACAGTGTCTTTTAGTTCCAAAAAAATATTAGATGCTTTTTGTGCTTCCAAAAAAGCATCGTTGCTATTGTTAGATTTTAAATGAATATTGCTGAGGTAATAGAATCCAATACCTTTTTTGTAGCCTGATTTTTTTGACAATGCCAGTAATTTGTCGTTATAAAATTTCATTTTAATTTCATTATGATTTTTATATTCGTTACAAATTTCGAAATACAAATTAACTTTGGATGTATCTTCTTTTTTAGTATTAAGAATTAGTAAAAGACTGTCGACTTTTTTTTCTGTTTCAGTTTGGGCACTATTGCAGGTAGGCATCCACAACAAGAGCAGTAATAATAAGTATTTCATGAAATTTGGGATTTTTAGAAATAATTGGTTAGTAAATAGTTGGTTTTAGTACAGAAATATAATTTACTTAGCAAGATAATAATTTATTCTCGATATAGTATTTTTAATAACCAAAAACCGTCTAAAATTTAATTTTAGACGGTTTTTTAAATTTAGCATACAATTAATTTATTTCTGTAGTATCAATTTTTGCGATTTAGTTTCTTCATTATTAGTTATTTGAACTATGTAAATTCCAGCATTAAATGCAAATAAATCCAAACTAAGTGTTGTTGCCGATGTTGCATTTCTTTCTAATATTAATTTTCCTGTCATATCGAAAATTTTTATGTTTGTATTTGCCAAAACATCTAACAATGCTATACCCGAAGTTGGATTTGGATACAATAATTTTGTTGTATTTTCTTCTACCTGAAATTTGTTTATAGTTTCTGTTTCCATTTTTGAATTTAAATTGTCAACTCTTTCAAATAACCATTTTTGATTATCTGCATTAATCCAAGTATATTGATAAATATTTGCTCCATTTTCGAGTGATATGCCAGAAACATCCATTACTTTCAAACTTCCTTTGTTTGTAAATTTAAATGATCCAGCATCGGAAGGTTCGATTTTCCATTGCTGGTAATCGTTCCCAACATAATCCCACTGACGAACATTTCCTTGAGCAACGCCATTTATAAATACATTACCATTATCGTTGGAATAATTGCCTACTTCTAAACATTTTCCGCTATCCATACTTGTAAATTTCCAATATCCTCCCGCAAGACTTTCGGCTTTCCATTTTTGATTATTGCCACCACCATAGCCATATTGTTGAACATTTCCTCCATTTATTTTAGATAAATCCTGAACATCAACACATTTTCCACTCAATTTAGATGTTATTTTGTAAACAGCACCATTTATTAATGTGTTGTTTCCTCCAGGTACAACTACCACTGGATTTGTGCTTGCACAACTTCTCCATACTTTAAAATCATCGAAATAGATGTACTCTGTTTTTGGAGATGCAAAATCTTCGACGGTACTTCCGCCTCGATAACTTTGAAAAATAGCAGCATTTATTTTTACATTAGGTTTGTCGGGTCTTCTAAATACAACATTGGTTGCTTTATAAACAGAAACTCCATTCACAAACAACTCTAGAATTCCGTTACTCTGACCTAGTGTGTTTAATTTAAGATGCTGTTTTATGGTGTACCATTGGTTTCCAACTACTTTTATTTCTGCCACGTCACGATCGGGCATATCGACACCTCCTTTGTTAATATCGCGATAAGGCAAATAGGTATAAAATACTATTCTTCCTTCAACAGCATCCTTACCTGCTGGAGTATACGATAGTGGTCGCCACATTAATCTTGCCGAAAATCCGTTTTGTATCGTATTTTGATCCTTGGTCAATCCATCAGGCAATCCTCTTGATTTTGATTGATCGGAACCTCCTAGCCCTGGTAGTTTTCCGCCGTAAGCCCAATAAAAATCTGGACCAAATTTTACTCTATATTCCATTATGGCTTCTTCGGTATCTGCAAAGGAAGTATCAAACAAAAACCCAGTCTCGGGACCTAAAATTTTATTGGCTGGGTATTGAGCCCGCAATGCTCCACCCGAAATTACGTTTTGTTGTGGCCAAGTTAGTCCATCGCCATCGAGGCCTCTATTGTCGCCTGCGGCTCTTTTTTGCAGATACCCAAAGTCGTGTGTAGCCGTTGCTACCGTATATTTCGAATTGTCTTGATAGTTATTAAAACTTACATCTATAACTTTTTCGCAAACTTGCGAATACCCAATATTTTTAAGTGCGCAAACTACAAAAATCAATATTATTAGCTGTAATTTGTTTGTTTTATTCTTTTTCATTATTATAATTTTGGTTTTAATGGTTATTTTATTTTTTTTAATAGAGCGCAAACTTGCTATTTGATTATGACTATATTGAAGAAAGTATTTTTTTTGATAAATTTTTAAAATTTTGAATTTCTTGCGTTACAAAAATCTATACTAACTCGCATTTCTAGATAAAAAAATAGTTCATCATCGTTTTAAAGTTTGGTTTTTAAGATAATTTAAGCCTATCTCTGGTTATTTTCCAAAAATAAAAAAATAAATAATAACTCACCTATCGATTTGTGCCATTGTATATTGATTTGTGCCATTATTTTTGTTTTAGGTCGATTAACGCCTGGTTTTATTAGAAATAATAAATTCCCAAACCAAAAAACCCACCTCGAAATTCGAGATGAGTTTGTAGTTTTGAGTAAACTAAATTAGTTACAATTCGTCGTGATACATAGCAACGCAATGTGTTACATTATTTTGATTACTTGAGGAACAAGTACTATCATAAGTCGTTGATTGTCCTATAGTTTGTGAAAACCAAGCTACACAAGTTCCCATCGACGCAGTCCAAAATCTAGCTATATTTGAAATAATTCCTGTATTCGTACCATAGCCCGCAGCAATGGTACCTGCACCAAGAAATCCAACAACGCAGACTACTCCTGCCCCAACATAACCGTAATATTCATTATAATATCGTGTACTACACCTTTGAAACTCTTCCTCCGCATTGGCTAAACAAGTAACTTTATCTGAAAAAAATTTATTTCCTTTTTCAACAATATTTCCTTTTTGTATGGCTCCATCAAAAATTTCAGTAGCATCGCTATCATTAATATCTTTCAATTCAGGAATAGCATTATAGAAATTTTTTTTGTGAAGTTCGTATTTGTTATTTAACATCGACAACGTAGTTTCGTCATTAAAACCTATTAACATAGATAACTCGTCATTTTCTAACTTATTTAAATCTCTATTCAGATTTAATAATTCATTTTTTCTAACTTCATCAATTTTGTTTTGTTTTGGCGAAGTTGAAAAATATTTTAAACCACTTATCCTATAAATAGTTTGAATAACAATATAAGTTTTAAAAAATTCTTGATTTTCTGAAACTCTAACCATAAGGTTTTCTTTTTTCTCTTTAGATAAACTAACCGTTGAAGCGTTTATAGAATTACTGATAAACACAAATGACAACAATATAAAAGCAGTTTTTTTAATATTTACAAATTTTTTCATAATATTTGGATTTAATAATTTAGAATTTAATAAGCTCTGGCTGAAGACAAACTATAAGGCTGGTTAACAGAATTTGCACGAAAATAAATGTCACCTTTTTGACCGCCACCAACAATAGTTGTAAAAATTTTTAGTACCCCATTTTGACGATATTCAAAAAACACCTTGATTGATGGAGATGCTGGGTTTAAGAAGTACATGTGAAAACCACCGTTATCAAATCCTGAACTCCAAAGACCACTAGCACTTCCGGTATAGTTTCCTGTTCCGAATATACCTCCGTTATTTGCAAATGTAAGATTTCCTGAAAAATCGAACTTGCCTTGTAAATAAGCAACTCTTTGATAAGTAGTTCCATTACTTACAAAATGAGTAACAAATCCAGTGCAAACGCCATTAGTTGCAGTTCCAAAACTTTGTCGTTCGGTAGTTGCATCCTTAAGAGCTTTTTCTTTTCGAATAGTTTCAAAATTATTTAAAGACTCTTCGGTTAAGCCAAGATTAAATTTACTAACTTCAAATTCATCAATTAATCTAGCTTTGTCAAACAAAACCTTAATTTCAGTTGTGTCTTTTAATTGTCTTCCCTCACAAAAATAAGTTCGTGTCGCAAATTTGTAAATATCTTTATTGTCTTTACCGTCTATAATTTCTTGATTTTCTTGATTCTTTTGGCTGTCACTAACAGCAGTTGCACTTTCTGTTTGACAGGAGAATGCAAACGCACCTATTGCTATAATCACAAAATATTTTAATTTTATATTTTTCATAATTTTATTTTATTTAAATTAATTTTAAATTCACAACAAGACCAATTCTTTTTTAGTCTAAAATTGGCCTTTAACTTCTCGAAGATTTTTTGTGGTTTTTTCATGGTTTTTGGTTGTTAAGATATTTTAGTACTTCTCTGATTATTAAACCAAAGTTAAAGAGGTAAAAAATAACTCACCTATCGATTTGTGCTATTGTATATCGATTTGTGCTATTATTTTTGTTTTAGGTCGATTTACTCCATGTTTTATTGGAAATAATAAATTTATCAACCAAAAAACTCACCTCGAAATTCGAGATGAGTTTGAGTTTTGAGTTTTGAGTTTTGAGTTTTGAGTTTTGAGTTTTGAGTTTTGAGTAAACTAAATTAGTTACAACTGATTTATATAAATAGCACACAATAATCCAAATTCTTTTTAAGACTATGGTTACAAGTTACACTAAATTTATTGAAACTTTTATAATTTGTAAATACCAACCCAACAAAGTACAAGATACGTAGCACACTGCAATAAGGCAAAAGAGCTTAATTTTTTGTATATTTAAGGTAGCAGTTCCAATTTTTATTGATTTTAAAAGTATGTAATCAAATGAATAACTTTAAAAAAATATTAATTCAACTAAAAGCAGTTTTTAAATAATCATAAACTGCTTTTTTTGTTTTTTAAAGTCATATTTTTATATATTTGTTTTTTTGAACTAAAATTCCAAACTTTTTTAAAAATGTCCGATTCTCAAATTTGGTTGTCGTCTCCTCACATGGGCGAAAGCGAATTGAAATTTATTCAAGATGCTTTCGATTCGAATTGGATTGCACCAGTTGGAGAAAATATTTCGGGATTTGAATTCGATTTAGAATTTTTTTTAGGAAACAATTCCCACGTTGCGGCACTAAATTCAGGAACTTCTGCCATTCATTTAGGATTGATTTTATTAAATGTAACTTCAGGTGACGAAGTGATTTGTCAAAGTTTTACTTTTTCGGCATCATCAAATCCGATTTTATATCAAGGTGCAACGCCCATTTTTGTAGATAGCGAACCACAAACTTGGAATTTATGTCCAATTGCTTTAGAAGAGGCAATTGTAGATCGGATTTCGAAAGGGACAAAACCAAAAGTCATTATTGCGGTTCATTTATACGGAATGCCTTTTGATGTAGAATCGATTCTGAAAATTTCTCAAAAATATGATATTCCAATTCTCGAAGATGCTGCGGAGTCATTAGGAAGTTCATACAAAGGACAAAGATGTGGAACTTTTGGCGATTATGCTGCTATTTCCTTCAACGGAAATAAAATTATTACCACATCTGCAGGAGGGGTTTTAGTTTCTAAATCATCTGAAAAGAAAGCAAAAGCGATTTTTGTTGCCACACAATCACGAGACAAAGCAGCACATTATCAACATTCCCAAATTGGATATAATTACAGAATGAGTAATATTTGTGCAGGAATTGGTCGTGGACAAATGCAAGTTTTAGAAACCCGAATTGAAACTCGAAGAAAAAACAATCAGTTTTATGTAGATTTTTTTAAAAATATCGCTGGCGTAACCATTTTACAAGAACCGAATTTAGATTATTTTTCGAATCATTGGTTGACCGTAATTCAAATTGACGCTACTAAAACAAACGGAAAAACCAAAGAAGATTTGAGATTGTTTCTTGAAACAAAAAATATTGAAAGTCGTCCGGTTTGGAAACCATTGCATTTGCAACCTGTTTTTTGTGAATTTCCATATTACGGAAAAAACATTTGTGAGCAATTTTTTGATTCTGGGTTGTGCTTGCCTTCGGGTTCAAATCTTTCGGAAAACGAAAAAAATAGAATTATTGAGGCTTTAAATAATTTTTTCGAGACAAATTTTGATATCAAAATATCCGATAAAATAGAAGAAAATCAAATAGAAAAATTATTAGAACCCAAAATAATGGTTTATGATAAGACTATTTTTGAAGATAAATACAACAGTAAAACTATTCTAGTTACAGGTGCTGCGGGTTCAATTGGCAGCGAAATTGTAAAAAAAATAGTAACATTTAATCCTCTAAAAATAATTATTGTAGATCAAGCAGAAACGCCAATGCACAACTTGTTATTGGAATTAGAAGATTTTAAATCTAAATCCGAAATAGTGAATTCACTTGTAGATATTAGAAACTACAAGGGTTTAGAACAAATTTTTAGAACACACAAACCAGATATTATTTTTCATGCTGCGGCATATAAACACCTTCCTATTTTAGAAGAAAATCCGATGCAAGGAATTTATGCAAATGTTTTGGGAACTAAAAACGTAGTCGATTTGGCTGTTAAATACAAGGCATCAAGTTTTGTTTTTATTTCTACAGATAAGGCCGTAAATCCGAGTAGTATTATGGGAGCAACAAAGAGAATTGCTGAAAAATACATACAGTCTTTGCATTATGACTTAATAAATAATAATGTAAAAACTACAAAATTTAGCATTACCCGTTTCGGCAATGTGTTTGGTTCCAACGGTTCGGTTGTACTGAATTTTGCAGCGCAAATTGAAAAAAGAAAATCACTTACGATAACTAATCCCGAAGTTTCGAGATATTTTATGCCTATTTCCGAAGTTTGTCAACTTATTCTAACTTCTGAAATTATCTCGAAAGGAGGAGAACTTTTTGTATTTGATATGGGAAAATCAATTAAAATAGTTGATTTAGCAAAAAGAATGATTCAAAGGGCAGGATTAATTCCCGAAAAAGATATAAAAATTGAATATGGAGAACTCCGCCCAGGAGAAAAACTTTTTGAAGAATTGTTTATTGAGAATTCAGAAATAAAACCAACTAGCCATCCAAAAATTAGAATAAATATTGATAAAATTCAGAATTATAATGATATAAATATTCAGGTTTTAGATTTAGTTTCATCAAATGATATTTCAGATTTAGAAATAGCATCTAAAATAAAAAAAATTGTTCCAGAATTTAGCAGTAAGAATATAAAATATAAGAAGTTAGATTTATTGCAATAAATAATGTAAAAACAATTAACAATATGCTTAAAACAAATTCATTTAAATTATTATATTTGTTTTAACCAACATGTTTCAACAATAGTTATAATGCAAAATAATAAACAATCTCAAGATTGGGATTTAGTTATTACCGATTCAACTTCAATTTTTGATGTAAATTTTCAGGATATTTGGCGGTATCGCGACTTACTTTTAATGTTTGTAAAACGCGATTTTGTAAGTTTTTATAAGCAAACCATTTTGGGACCACTCTGGTTTTTTATACAACCCATTTTTACCACATTAGTTTTTACATTTGTATTCGGAAACCTTGCTAAAATCAGCACCGATGGGCTTCCGCAACAACTTTTTTACCTAACAGGAATAACGGCTTGGAACTATTTTTCGGATTGTTTGACTAAAACTAGCACAGTTTTCAAAGACAATGCAAATATTTTTGGCAAAGTATATTTTCCTAGATTAATCATGCCTTTGAGCATTGTGGTTAGCAATTTGGTTCGGTTTGGCGTTCAAATGCTTTTGCTGTTTTGTATGATGGGTTATTTTTGGTTTTTTCCATCACAAAATTCCGAATTTCATGTAACGAGTGCGATTCTATTTTTTCCGATTTTAGTTATCCTAATGGCGCTTTTTGGACTAGGATTAGGGTTAATTATCACAGCAGTAACTACAAAATATAAAGATTTAACGTTTTTGATTACCTTTGGAGTACAATTGCTAATGTACGGAACAACCGTAATTTATCCTTTGAGTGCAGCGCCAATTGCGTACAAAAAATACATCGAATTGAACCCAATGACTGGAATTATAGAAGCATTTCGATTCGCATTTCTCGGAAAAGGAGAATTTACATTTTGGAGTATCGGATATTCTGCAATTGTAACATTTGTAGTTCTTTTTGCTGGAATTTTAATTTTTAATAAAACAGAAAAGAATTTCGTAGATACGATATAATGAGTTCACCAGTCATCCAAGTCCAAAATCTTTCCAAAGCCTATCAAATTGGGCAAATCGGAACTGGAACTATTTCTAGAGATTTAGAGCGTTTTGTGACGACTAAAATTCTTGGAAAAGAAGACCCATTCCTGAAAATTGGAGAAACAAATGATCGAAGTACAAAAGGCGAAAGCGATATTGTTTGGTCATTAAAAGATATAAATTTTGACATCAATCAAGGCGATGCAGTTGGTATTATTGGTAAAAATGGCGCAGGAAAAAGCACATTACTCAAGTTATTGTCTCGAGTTACTTCGCCCACAACGGGTTCCATAAAAGTAAAAGGTCGCATTGCAAGTTTACTCGAAGTTGGAACAGGATTTCATCCAGAATTATCTGGTCGAGAAAATATTTTTCTAAACGGAGCCATTTTAGGCATGCGAAAAAAAGAGATTACTCGCAAACTCGACGAAATAATTGATTTTTCTGGTGTCGAGCGTTATATAGACACTCCAGTTAAGCGCTATTCATCAGGAATGTATGTGCGATTAGCCTTTGCTGTTGCGGCGCATCTCGAAAGCGAAATTCTGATTGTCGATGAGGTTCTGGCAGTTGGAGATGCCGAATTTCAGAAAAAATGTTTAGGAAAAATGGGCGATATCTCTAAAGGCGAAGGCCGAACCGTTTTGTTCGTGAGCCATAATATGGCGGCGGTGAAAAGTTTATGCAATACTGGAATTGTTCTTGAAAATGGCTTGGTTAAATTTAATGGATTAATAAATGGAGTTGTAAATTCGTATTTAAATGACAGTTTGAAATCAAATAAATTTTTGAATGGTATTTTGGATAAAAAAAACGGTATTGAAAGTGTTGAAATACTTGGAAATAAATTAATTCAGGAGCATTCATCTAAAATTCTAATTCAAATAGAATTTATTATTAAAGTAAATGATTGTAACATTGGAATTGCTTTGTTGGATAGTAGCAAAACTAAGATATTCACAACTATTCATGAAATAAAAAGTGAAACTAAGTCTATTGTTTGCGAAATACCATCGAATTTAATACTCAAAAATCAATATAGTTTAGATGTAGCAACTTTTAAAGACGGTAATAGTTTTGAATATCTTAGTGATATTTGTAGTTTTGAAGTCGAAGATTTTGAGAATGATTATAAAATTTATAATGGGAACATAGGGAATCTCAAAATTGATTGCAAATGGTTTACAAATTAAGAAGAAAAATAATTAGATTTTTGAAATCGCTTTTCAGAAAAACAAATACAACAATTCATAGTTCTGTAAAATGCTATAAAAATGTTATTTTTAACACAGAGCATGGAGGAGAAATAATTGTTGATGAAAATACTGAGATTTTATATGGAGTTTTACTAATGACCTATGGAGGATTTATAAAAATAGGAAAAAATTGTTCCATAAATCCATACACTGTTTTGTATGGTCATGGAGGATTAACTATCGGAAACGATGTTCTAATTGCAGGACATTGTCTAATAATTCCTGCAAATCATGTTTTTTTGGATATAAAAACTCCAATAAATTTGCAAGGAGAAACCAGAAAAGGAATTATTATAGAAAACAATGTATGGATTGGTTCTGGATGTAGGATTTTAGATGGAGTTACAATTGGAGAAGGAGCAATTATCGCGGCTGGTACAGTCGTAAACAAGAATGTTGAACCATTTACTATTGTTGGTGGAGTTCCAGCAAAATTGATAAAAACACGCCAATAATATCTATGATTAACAAAATTAAAAAAGTCATTAGAATATTTTTTCCAAAGAAAATTAGTTTTTTGGAACTGTTCGAATATGATTTAAAACGTAATAATTTGGTTTTAAATTTTGAAAAAACAAATGACAACTATCTTGTTAACCTAAAAAATGGTTTGAAATTATTTATGCGTAATCATAATCACAGTGATTATAAAGTTTTTAAGCAAATTTTCAATCATAAAGAATTTGAAGTTGTTCTAAAAATGATTTTATTAAATAAAAAATCAAACAAAGAAATTAATATTATTGATGCTGGGGCAAATGTGGGTTATACCTCACTTTTTTTCAATCATTTTATAAAATCGAGTAAGATTTTTGGGATTGAACCTTCAGAAAATAATTGTGAAATATATAAGTTAAATTCTAGGTATTTTAACAATATCAAGATTTATGAAAGAGCGTTGAGTGAGAAAAGCAATATTTTGTTTGATTTGAATTCAGATTTTAGAGATGGCAAAGATTGGTCAATTGCTACAAAAGAAAATCAAAATGGAACAATTCAAGGAATTACAATACAAGAAATAATTAATGAAAATAATTTAGATTATATTTCTTTATTGAAAATTGACATTGAAGGTGCAGAACGTTTTATTTTCAAAAAAGGAAACAATTTAGATTTTTTAAAAATAACAGAAATAATTACAATTGAAATTCACGATGAATTTGATATTCGAAATGTTATAAACGAAATTCTAATTGAAAATGATTTTTATCTTTTGGAGTCTGGAGAATTAACAATTGGGATTAATAAAAATATAAATTTCTAATAGAAATGGTTTCAATTATAATCCCAACATTTAATAGATTTGATCAATTGAATAGAACTTTGTCAGCATTGATGAAACTCAAAACAGATGTTTTATTGTTCGAAATAATAGTAATTGACAATGGCTCAACAGATTCAACAAAAAATGTAGTTCAAAAACATATTGATTTAAATAATTCAAAAGCAATAT
>JAYUFL010000128.1:0-31764 GCA_043738745.1 Bacteroidota bacterium | reverse complement strand
TTTTTTTGTGTTAAATTTGTAATTATGGGGGTTATTTGGTTATACTTTTTATATCTAAATTTGAAACCCAACTATAAACCCAACTATAAACCCATTGAAAGAAAAGTACTTTTTTTCTTTTTTTATTAATTTGGTTTTATCGCATAAAAAAGCCACTAATTAAGTGGCTTTTTTGTTGCGTTTTTTGCTTGTTATTGCTTGTATATAGTAGTTTTAAGTATATTTGTACTTGGTAATGGTAGTTAAGTCTTTACAACGGTAATTAAACGCTATTTCAATGGTAGTTAAATGGTAGTTAATGGTACTTAAATGTACATTTTATTTTATTTCGATTTCTGGCATTTTTTGCTGTTAAGTATTGATTTTATTGGTTTTTTAGACCTTTTTTGGTTGTGTGTTTATTGTACTATTTAATTTAGGGGGGGTACTTTTACTGGAAATATCAATTTGAGTACTAAATTTTTTAAAGATAAAGTTTCTGTTTCTTTCTCTGGCAGACAAAATAATCCTGATTATTCGTTACTATCAAAAAGAATTACCGAACCCTATTTAGATTTATTACTAAGTACTAATCTATTAAAAGGCAATTTAGCTTTTAATGTATATGTACAAAATTTATTAGGATATCCCGCAAGTGGTTTTTCAGATATTAGTAAATACAATAATTTTTACCAAAGAATAGATGCTCGTAATACCGCGACAAATATATTATTGACTTTAACTTATAATTTCGGTAAAACCTTCAATGACAAAATCGACGATAACACTATCAATAATGATGATGTTAGGCGATAACTACAAATTTTGATTTTTCAAATAATCCAAAGCATATCTTCCTTCGTTAAAAATTAAGTCCAAAATACTCAAATTGTTTAAAAAACCGTGTTTGTCATCAAAAACTTGGATGTAGTTTTCGAAAGTAGAATTATCTTTTTTTCCGTTTGCTAGGCCTCTAAAATCTTTTAAATCAAAAACTTCATGAAAATATTCGGTAGTCTTTTGGAATTCTAATTTTGCACCTAAACATTCGGAAACAACCTCCATAGTTTCGAAATTTAAATCCATCAAAAAAATATGTTTTTTTGTGTAAATAGGTTGTATAGCATCTTCGAAAAATTCAAAAAATGGCGAAGTTCTATAGGCTGCTTCTAGAGATTTGAAATGTTGTTTTTGCCAATCGAAATTATTTTCAATTCGAACTTCTTTTGTTTTTTGATTTTTTTCTGCACTATGTTTCACAGGAATATTCAAGAGTTGAATTCCGTTTGGACTGAATATATAACAGCGATTTCTGTTAGTTTGTTTCTGAAAATTATCTTCTACCTCAAACACAATTCCTTGCGATTGAACCATCGCAACATAGTTACTAATCGAAGGAAAATAGGTTGGATAAAATAGTGATTTCATTTTGCTTTATTTTTTGAAATAAATGCGATAATTAAACCACGAAACCAATCCTAGAAATGCAATTGCGCCAATACATTGCCAGATCCAGTTGAGCGATGTTGCCTCGCCACTTGCGTAGGAATGCAGTCCTGATAAATGAAAATTGACTCCATAATAGGTAAATAATATCGAAATAAATGCCAACATACTCATAACTGCAAAAATCCATCGCCCTCGCAATGCAGGCACAAATCGGGCGTGAATAACGAATGCGTAAACCATAATACTGATTAATGCCCAGGTTTCTTTTGGGTCCCAACCCCAATAACGACCCCAACTTTCGTTCGCCCATTGTCCGCCCAAAAAGTTGCCAATTGTTAGCATGACTAAGCCAATTGTTAATGCCATTTCGTTAATGTAAGTTATTTCTTGAATGTTCAAGTCCATTTTGACTTTATTCTTTTCGTTGGTCAAAATCATTAGAATTAGGGTTACAAAACCGAGAATCATTCCCAATGCAAATGGTCCATAACTGGCAACAATTACTGCAACGTGAATCATTAACCAATAGGAATTTAGCACTGGTTGCAGGTTGGCAATTTCGGGATCGACCCAATTTTGGTAAGCCGCAAATAAAATCATTGAACTTACAAATGCCGATGCTGCAACGGTTAATTTGGATTTTCTATCGAATGCCAAACCAAAAAACATTGTTGACCAAGCCACGTAAACTATGGCTTCGTAGGCGTTGCTCCAAGGCGAATGTCCTGAAATGTACCAACGTGAAATTAATGTTATTGTGTGTAATCCGAACAAAATCCCGATGATAATGTGCATTCCGTTTATCAAATAATCGATGGTTTTGCTTTCTTTGAATATTTTGAAAACTACAAAAAATATCATTAAAATTCCTGCAAATAAATAATAGAAAAGTAGTTTTTGAAGCAAATCGTACTTATTATACAAAATTTCTAAATCGATTTTGCGGTCGCTTGGCATCACTTTGGAACCATATTTATGTTGAAATTTCGAAATTCCATTCAAATAAAAATCGGGTTCTTTGTAATTTTTGGTTTTTACGGCATTGTCTAAAGAATTCAAATAAATAGGTAAAATTTGTTTGGTAAAAACCGAATCCATTCCTTTTAGACCTGCTTGACCGAGTTCTGGATAAGAAACCCATTTGTTATTTTCGTTATTCGGAATCGGAAAAATTTTCAGAATGCCACCACCTAATGCACTTTCTAGCAAAATAACTTTTTTGTCGGTTTCTATAAAATCTTTCTCGAATTGGTTCGGATTTCCAGATTTAGCCGCATCGTCTAAATATTTTGTGAGTTTGTAAGTTCCTTTTGCATCGAAAAAATCGACAAATTTTGCAAATTTTGTTTTTGCTGGAATTCCGATAATTTTACGAATACTGTCGTTATCGATTTTGATGTAAACCAATGGAACTTCGTACCAAACATCTGCAAATTGGGTCATTGAAAGAAAAACTTGGTCGGCATTCATTTTCTTGTAAGTGTTAGAATGACTAACTTTTCTGAGCAATTCTGACGAAAAAGTGTTTATAGGTTTCATTCGTCCGCCAGCATCTTGAATAATTAATCTCCCAAATTTTGATGCTTGATTTTCATTTACTTTAAATTTTTCTAATAACGAATCGAGTTCTTTTTCGGTTGCTTTTCGCTCATTGTGCATTTGCGAAAATCCATTCAAAGAAAACAATAAAATTAATATTGTTACTAATTTTGCTTTCTTGGCTTTTACGTTTTCGAGTTTTCGTTTCAAATCGTCGAATCTTGTGTTTTTGGTAAATAAAATAGCCATCATAGCAAAAAATAACATAAAATAGCCAGAATATGTTATTGCTGTTCCCCAAAAATCGTGATTTACAGACAAGATTGTTCCTTTTTCGTCGCCATCAAATGAAGATTGAAAGAATCGGTAACCTCGATAATCTAAAATATTGTTCATAAAAATCTTGGCATCGAATTTTTCAGATTTGTCAATTACTGTAACTTGACTTTCGAATGAAGCATAACTTTTCTCAGTTCCAGGATATTTTTTTGCAATAAAATCATTAACTTTTATAGAGAACGGCAATTTATAAACTTTACTTCCAAACGATAAATTAAATTCTAATTTACCGATTTTAATGGTTTTGGGTTCGCCTTCTTTACCTTTCGAGCCAACAAGCGTGACTTCTTTTTCTTGATTTTGCGATTTTACAACCAAAATAATTGCATCGTCTTCGTTTTTGGCTTTGTAATTATTTGATGATTTGTAAGCAATAACTCCTTTTTTGGCAGGTTCAGGAAAAACAAATTGTGCTGCACCTACATTATATAAGGAGCGCATCATTAATTTTTGAGTTAAATCTTTATTTACTTTGCCTTGCAACTTATCTGCCATTCGCATAAATTGCCCATCGAATGGCATATTTACTGTATATTCGTCTCCAAGAGTATTAATGTTTACTGCGCCTTTGGTGAATTTATTTAACGAAAACAATAAATTATTAATATTTTGAACTTCGCCCGATTTCAAAAAATGTTCATGACGTTTGCCTCCGCCCGACTCGACTAATTTGAAATATATTTCCCCGTTATTGTCATCTTTTATGAATTCTTTTGCGCCCATTATGAATTCTTTTTTGACGATTTCGAATGGAATTACATCGAATTTATTCGAATAAGAAAAAGAATTTTGAACGTGTTGCGAAAACAAAACAGGTTTTTCGAACTTGAGTTGTTGCATTTTGCCATCGTGATTGCCAAAAACTGTAAAGTTTAAGAATGTTTTGTCGGAATAAAAACGACTTTCGGTGGCATTTTCACGAATAAGCATCATTCCTTCGAATGAAATGTAACGGGTTATAAATGCTCCAATAAGAATAAAAATAAATGACAAATGCAGTAATAACGTAGCCCATTTTTCACGACGCAACAATTGATAACGTTGAATATTTCCAAAAAAATTGATTAAGAAAAACAAATGAATTGCTTCGAACCACCAAGAATTATAAATTAGAATTTTGGCTGTATCGGTGTTGTATTTGCTTTCTATAAATGTTCCCGTAGCCATTGCAACAGCATAACCAAGAAACAAAATAGCCATTAATCGAGTGGAAAATAGTATTGAAAATATTTTTTTATACATTATATATATACTTTTTAAAGTGATGCAAAAGTAACGAAAAATGTTTGTTTTAAATGAAGTTAAATTTGATATTTATAGAATTTTTATGAAGTGTTTTGAACTAAAATAGATTTTGTATTGAAAGTATTTATTTGCAAAACTGTTGCTTTTTTACTTATTTTTACAAAATGATTACAATTTCTATTATTGGTTCGGGAAATGTGGCGCAACATTTGATTTTGGCTTTCGAAAAATCGAATAAAGTGCAATTAATTCAGGTTTTTTCGAGAAACAAAAGCAAGGTTAGTCATTTAATTAGTCCTGAAAGAATTATCAATAACTATAACGATTTACAAAAAGTAGATCTGATTATCATAGCCGTTTCTGACCAGGCAATTGTGGAGGTTTCCAATAAAATTCTGTTTCAAAATCAATTAGTAGCACATACATCTGGCGCAGTTTCTTTAGATGATTTAGATGACAAAAACCGCAAAAGTGTTTTTTATCCATTACAAACTTTTTCTAAAAATAAAGAAATTAATTTTTCTGAAATTCCAATTTGTTTAGAAGCCCAAAACGAATTAGATTATGAAATTATTAAAAAAATTGCACAAACTATTTCTAATAAAACCTATAAAATTAATTCCGAACAACGAAAATCATTACACGTTTCGGCGGTGTTTGTATGTAATTTTGTGAATCATTTGTATCAAATCGGTAGCGAAATTTGCACAAAAAATAACGTTGATTTCGAAATTCTAAAACCATTGATTCTGGAAACAGCAAATAAAATCAAAACGCTTTCGCCAAAAGAAGCACAAACCGGACCAGCAAAACGTCATGATTCCGAAACAATAAATTCGCATTTGGCATTTTTATCCGATGAAAATCAAAAAGAAATTTATAAAATCCTAACAAAATCAATTATTGACGATGGCAAAAAGTTATAAAGAAATCATGAACAACATCACGACGTTTGTTTTTGATGTTGATGGTGTGCTCACAGACAGTTCTGTTCATGTTTCAGAAACAGGCGAAATGCTCCGAATTATGAACATTCGTGATGGTTTTGCCATGAAAGCCGCTTTAGAAAGTGGTTACAATGTGTGCATCATTTCGGGTGGAAACAACGCTGGAGTTCGCATTCGATTGCAAAACCTTGGCATAAAAGACATTCATTTGGCTTCGCCAGATAAAGTTGTGACGTATAACGACTATATAAAAAAACACAATCTAAAATCCGAAAACGTGTTGTATATGGGTGATGATATTCCGGATTATCATGTCATGCAACTTGTGGGTTTGCGAACCTGTCCGCAAGATGCCACAACAGAAATCAAAGGAATTTCCAACTATATTTCGCACATCAATGGTGGTCGTGGTGCCGTTCGCGATGTAATCGAACAAGTAATGAAAGTGCAAGGAAAATGGCATTTGTACTATAATGGTAAACATGATTAATTGAATTATGAGTTATAAGTTGTAAGTTGTAAGTTGTAAGTTAAAAAGTATAGTTCAAATATTGTAATTCTTAATTTCCAAATCGTTATTCAAAAATTCATAACTCATAATTTAAAACTCATAATTCAAAATTCATAACTCATAATTCATAAAATGAAATTCATAAAAATAATCCGAATTCAAAATCTTGTAATGCTTGCTTTGTTGCAATTCATCATCCGATTTGTGTTCCTAAAAAATCAAAATGTAAGTTTGGCATTAGCCAATTGGCAATTCTGTTTATTGATACTTTCTACGCTCTGTATTGCTGCAGGTGGCTACATTATCAACGATATTTTTGATCAAGAAACCGATGAAATTAATAACCCCGAAACAAGAATTGTTGGTGTTTCAATTTCGGAATCATTCGCTTATAATTTATATGTAGGCTTTACAATTATTGGCGTTTGTATTGGGTTTTATTTAGCGAACGTCATCGAAAGACCAAGTTTCGCAACGGTTTTTATTGTTTTAGCCTCACTCCTTTATTTTTATGCCACAAGTCTCAAACAAACTTTGCTAATTGGCAATATTGTTGTTGCTTTTGCACTTTCGTTTAGTATTATTATCATTGCTTTGTTCGACATGTTTCCATCAATTGATCCAGAAAACAAACCCAGAATGGCGGTTTTATTTGGGATAATGTTAGATTATGCCATTTTTGCATTTATGATTAATTTTCTTCGAGAAATAGTCAAAGATTTAGAAGACGAATTAGGAGATAAATCACAATCAATGAATACGTTACCAATAGTTCTAGGAACAACTAAAACTTCGAAATTACTTGCGATTTTAAGTATAATTCCTGTGGTTTTAGTTTCAAATTATGTTTATGTTTATTTTTTCAAGAACAATTTATTGACTTGTACATTATTCGGAATGTTTACAATTATTGCTCCTTTGATCTATTTTGCTTCTAAAATTTGGTTCGCAACATCAAAACAAGATTTCAAACATTTGAGTTTAATTCTCAAAATTATTTTATTTTTTGGAATCATTTCAATAGCATTAATTTCCTATACAATCAAAAATCATGCTTAAAGAAAAACTCCAACAATACAAGATAATTCTCGCTTCGGGTTCACCAAGACGACAACAATTTTTTACAGATTTAGATTTAGATTTCGAGATTCGTTTAAAAGAAATCGAAGAAATTTATCCCAATAATCTAAAAGAAGTACAAATCACAAACTATCTTGCAGAACTAAAATCATCTGCATTTGAGGGCGAAATTGCCGATAATGAAATTGTAATTACTAGTGATACCTTGGTTTGGTTAAACGACAAAGCACTCGGCAAACCAAAAGACTATAACGATGCTTTTGATATATTGAAATCCATTTCGAACACAACGCATCAAGTTTTTACATCGGTTTGTTTTGCAACAAAAAACTCAAAAAAAATAATTTTCGACGAAACGAAAGTAACGTTCAAAAAACTAAAAGATAGCGAAATCCATTACTATTTAGAAAATTATAAACCTTTCGATAAAGCAGGTGCATATGGAATTCAGGAATGGATTGGTTTAATTGGGATTACAAAAATTGAAGGTTCCTATAGCAATGTTGTGGGTTTACCAACCGAAAAAGTATATGATTTTCTTGTGAATTTATAAAAATTCAAATCTGTATATTTGTACTATAAAAAAACCTCAATGCAAAAAACAATTCTATTTTTATTCCTAGTATCTATATGCTTTTCAGCCAAAGCGCAACAACCTCAAAAACCAAGTGCTGTCGAAATTTTCAATAAAATTCAAAAACTCAATTTCTTGGGTTCTGTACTTTATATTGCAGCACATCCAGATGATGAAAACACTCGATTAATTTCGTATTTATCTAACGAAAAAAAAGCACGAACAGGCTATTTATCATTAACTCGCGGTGATGGTGGACAAAATCTCATTGGTCCAGAACTTCGTGAATTATTGGGAGATATTCGAACGCAAGAACTCATCGAAGCCAGAAAAATTGATGGAGGAGAACAGTTTTTTTCTCGTGCAAATGATTTTGGGTTTTCTAAAAATCCAGATGAAACTTTGACTATTTGGGATAAAAATCAAGTTTTGAGCGATATTGTCTATACTATTAGACGTTTTCAACCCGATGTGATTATCAATCGATTTAGTCATCTCACCCCTGGAACCACACATGGACATCACACTTCGTCTGCAATGTTGAGTTTCGAGGCTTTTGACAAAGCAAACGATGTAAATTCCTTTCCAGAACAATTGCAAACAATTCAAGTTTGGCAATCAAAACGATTATTTTTTAATACAACTTGGTGGTTTTATGGCTCAAAAGAAAAATTCGACGCTATTGATAAATCGAATTTAATGACATTGAAAACAGGCGTTTTTTATCAATCTGTTGGAAAATCAAATCAAGAAATTGCGGCTTTGAGCCGAAGTCGTCATCAATCACAAGGCTTTGGATCGACTGGAACTCGAGGCGAAGAAACTGAATATTTAGATTTTCTGAAAGGCGATAATCCAAAAGATAAATCAAACATTTTTGAAGGAATTGATACCACTTGGAATCGAGTAAAAAACGGAAATGAAATTGGAATACTTCTTTCGAATGTAGAGAAAAATTTTGATTTTAAAAATCCTTCGGCTTCGATTCCAGAATTGATAAAAGCATACGCTTCGATTTCTAAATTAGAAGATCAACATTGGAAAAATATCAAAATAGAAGAAATTAAAAAGATTATTGCGGCTTGCTCTGGATTGTATCTCGAAGCGGTTGCCGAAAATCAAGAAGCAACTCCAGGAAGTTTATTGAAATTGAAACTCGAGGCAATTAACCGAAGTGATGTTAAAATGAAATGGAAATCGTACGATAGTTTTCCGAGTTCCCCAGTTTCGTTTTTATCAATGGATTTAGAAAACAATAAAGATATTTCTAAAAATATTGAACTAAATCTCACCAAAAACCTTGAATATACCTCACCATATTGGCTAAAAGAAAAAGGAACTGTCGGAATGTATCGTGTCGATGATCAAAAAAATATTGGAATTCCAGATGTAATTCGACAAGTAAAAATCACTTTTATAATCGAAATAAATGGTGTAGAAATTCCATTTGATCGATTTGTGGTTTATAAAACCAATGACGATGTTAAAGGCGAAGTTTATCAGCCATTGGATATTGTTCCAGATGTGACTTCTTCGTTTAAAGAAAAAGTTTATATTTTTAATCACGACAAATCAAAAACCATTGCTGTGAAAATAAAATCCGGAAAAGATAATGTTCAAGGTAAAGTGCATTTGGAAATTCCTGATTCTTGGAAAGTTTCACCGCAAGAAAATTCCTTTTCAATTGCAAAAAAAGGCGAAGAACAACTTGTGATTTTTAATGTAACTCCATCTAAAGAAGCCAGCGAAATTTCAATAAAAAGTAGTGTTGAAGTTGACGGAAAAACTTTTGATAAAAACCAAATCAACATTAATTATCCACATATTTATAAGCAAATCGTGTTGCAAACGGCACAAACAAAAGCCTTGAAACTCGATATCAAAATCAAAAACGAAAAAATTGCTTACATAATGGGTGCTGGTGACGAAGTTCCAAAATGTTTAACTCAAATGGGCTATGAAGTTACAATTTTGAAACCCGAAGAAATTTCTACCGAAAAAATGTTGAATTTCGATGTGATCATCACAGGAATCCGTGCCTATAATGTTATTAATATGTTGGAATACAAACAAAATATTTTATTAGATTTTGTGAAAAACGGAAAAACTATGATTGTGCAATACAATACTTTAGATGATTTAGTTACAAAAAATATGGCGCCATTTCCATTAAAAATATCTAATGATCGAGTTACAGAAGAAAATGCCGAAGTTCGATTTTTGGCTCCAGAAAACCTAGTTTTGAATTTCCCTAACAAAATAACTTCAAAAGATTTCGAAAACTGGACGCAAGAACAAGGATTGTATTATCCAAAAGAATTTGATAGCAACTTTACTCCTATTCTATCTTCAAACGACAAAGGCGAAATAGCAAAAAATGGGGCATTATTAGTTGCAAAATACGGAAAAGGAAATTATATTTATACAGGTTTGAGTTTCTTTAGAGAATTACCCGCAGGAGTTGTTGGAGCCTATCGTTTGATGGCAAATTTAATTTCAATAAAGCAATAATGGTACGAAAAAAACAACACAATTGGAACAATAGTTACACGGTTTTGCTGGTTGTAAATGCAATTTATATTATTATTTTTTATCTAATAGTTCAATTTTTTTCCTGAAAACATGCAGCAACTCGACTGGGTAATCTTAACAGCCACACTACTTTTCATCGTTTTCTATGGTGTTTATAAAACCAAAGGAAGCAAAAATGTAGAAGAATATATTCTAGGAAACAAAGAAACTCCTTGGTGGACAGTAGGTCTTTCGGTTATGGCGACACAAGCCAGCGCTATTACATTTTTATCGACTCCTGGGCAAGCCTATCACGACGGAATGGGATTTGTGCAATTCTATTTCGGACTGCCCATTGCCATGGTTGTAATTTGTCTTACATTCATACCAATTTATAGCAGGTTAAAAGTTTTTACTGCTTATGAATATCTCGAAAAACGTTTCGATCTAAAAACCAGATCACTAGCATCAATTCTATTTTTAGTGCAACGTGGTTTAGGCACTGGTTTAACAATTTACGCTCCATCAATAATTCTTTCAACATTATTGGGTTGGAATCTGACTTTTCTGAATATTGTAATCGGAATTTTAGTAATTATTTATACCTTTTCGGGAGGAACAAAAGCAGTAAATGTAACACAAAAACAACAAATTTTTGTGATTATGTCTGGAATGTTCATTACATTTTTTTGGATTTTGCATTTACTTCCCAACGATATGACTTTTTCGAATGCCATGCACATTGCTGGTGCGAACGACAAAATGAATATTCTAGATTTTTCGTTCGATCCTAAAACTCAATATACATTTTGGAGTGGAATTGCAGGTGGCTTTTTTTTGAGTTTGTCTTATTTCGGAACCGATCAATCTCAAGTTGGACGATACTTATCTGGAAAATCGGTAAAAGAAAGTCAAATGGGATTAATAATGAATGGTTTTCTGAAAGTTCCAATGCAGTTTTTTATTTTGCTAACTGGAGTTATGGTATTCGTGTTTTTTCAATTTAATCCTGTACCATTACATTTCAATCCGATAAACAAAAGTAAAGTCGAAAAATCGAAATATGCAACACAGTATCATGCTTTAGAAAAACAATTGAATGATTTGTCTGACGAAAAAAAAGAATATAATTTATTGTACATAGATCATTTAAATCAAAATTATGATAATCCTATTCTTAGAAGAAAATTGATTTCGTTATCAGGAAAAGAAAAAGATTTACGCGATCAGGCCAAAGAAATAATTCTGAAAGCCGATGCAAAATCAGAAACAAATGACAAAGATTATGTATTTATTTATTTCATTCTGAATTATTTACCAAAAGGATTAATTGGGCTTTTGCTAGCCGTAATCCTCTCGGCAGCAATGTCATCGTCCGCATCTGGATTAATGGCACTGGCATCTACAACCACAATTGATATTTATCGTAGAAACCTAAAAACTAAAAAATCAGATAAACATTTTGTTGATGCTACTAAATATTTCACTCTACTTTGGGGAATAATAGCCATACTTTTTGCTTGTGTGGGAACACTTTTTGAAAATTTAATTCAGTTAGTAAATATTGTTGGATCTATTTTTTACGGAACCGTTTTAGGAATTTTTCTTGTTGGTTTTTACATAAAATATGTAAAAGCAGCATCCATTTTTTGGAGTGCAATGGTTAGCCAACTTGCCATTTTTTATATTTATTATCTAGATGTTGTTGGCTTTTTGTGGCTAAATTTTATTGGAGCGATGATGGTTATTTTTATATCAATTTCGGTTCAAACAATCCTTAATTTTAAGAATAAAAAAACGCTCCGATTTTAGAGCGTTTTTAAAATTAGTCAGTTCTATTAAATTCAATTATTTACTCCATTCTTTTATACTATCGTTATTCATCTTTACATAATCCGAATTTTGACTTGCAGTTGCTGCAGTTAACGATAATTTTGCAGTTTCAATAGCGTTTTTCTTATCACCCATTTTTGCCTGAATCAAGGATTTTAACCTCAAAATCCAATAAGGAGTCGGATCGGTAGTTGGTGCCAACGAAATGGCTTTGTTAACATATTCTAATGTTTTTGGTAAATCCAAATTCGATTGGTAATAATATTGTGCCGCAGCATAAAAATCGCTCGACACTGGTCCCGCCAAAACTTTATCAATACTAGCAATCGTTGCTTTTTGGGTTGGGACTTCAAATTTCATATCAACGACCGTTTTTTCCCAAAGTAGTTCTAAAATTGCTGCACCATTTTCGAGATTATTTATACTAATCGTAAAAGTTTCTACTTTTTTGTCCGACATAAACGGTTTTACAACACTTCTGAGAGCAACTTTTGTTTCATCCCAAACTTTTGGAGTTCCCCAATTGGTAGCATCCGAATAGAAAATAATTTCCCAACTATCTGGTTTTGGATTAGTGTATAGAGCATATTTTCCTTGTTTCAAAATTTTTCCATCAATTGTAATATCTTCAGAAAAAGTAATTACTGTGTTTTCGTTGGCACCTGTTCTCCAAACTTTTCCAAACGGAACTAAATCTCCAAAAATAACCCTGCCTTTTGCACTGGGACGAGAATACTCCACCGCAACATTTGTTAGCCCAACAATCTGGCTAATGCTCGCGTATGGACTTGGCATTGGTGTTTTTACTTGTGCTTTACCAGTAACCGAAATTGCAATTAATGCAATTAATAAAACTATTTTTTTCATGATATACTAATTTGATATAATTTATATTATTGCAAAAGTAACTAAAATAAATGATATTTTTTGTTTAACAAATTAGAATTTATCTTAAACATTTAGTATTTTTACCAAAAATAAATAAATGAAAATTTATACATTCTCACAAAAACAAAACGTACCAATTTCGCTCGACAAGGCCTGGAAATTCCTTACCAATTCAGATAATTTATCAATAATGACGCCCTCTTATATGAATTTCAAGAAAATTTCCGAAGATAATCGACCACTTTATGCTGGACAAATAATTCAATATTCGGTTACACCAATTCTGGGAATTCCAGCCAAATGGATTTCAGAAATCACACAACTAAAAGAAAACGACTATTTCGTTGACATACAACTTTTCGGACCTTACGCAATGTGGCATCACAAACATTTTATCAGAGAAGTTGATGGTGGAGTAGAAATGGAGGACTTAATTGACTATAAAGTTCCCATGGGAATTCTTGGGCAATTGGTTCATCCTTTTTTAGTAAAACCAAAATTGAAAGAAATTTTTGAATACCGCGAAAAGAAATTAATTGAACTTTTTGGAGAATTTAAAAAATAAAAAATGAACATATTCTGGTTCCGTCGTGATTTACGAATTGATGATAATAAAGGATTTTTCGAAGCGTTATCATCAAATATTGAAGTTTTGCCCATTTTTATTTTTGATGATAAAATATTAAATCAACTTCCTAAAGATGATGCTCGTGTAAATTTTATTCATTCGAGATTAGAAAAAATCAATGAAGAATTAAATAAAATCGGAAAATCGTTAGCCGTTTTTCATGGAGATCCAGAAACAATTTGGAAACAAATTTTATCGGAAAATAAGATCCAAAAAGTATTTTTCAATCACGATTACGAACCTTATGCTCGCGAACGGGACAAAATGGTTTATGAAATGTTACAAACCAATAACCTTGAAATAAAAAATTACAAAGACCAAGTTATTTTCGAAAAATCCGAAGTTGTCAAAGACGATGGTTTGCCATATGTAGTTTACACGCCGTATTCTAATAAATGGAAATCAAAATTTAAGGAAATTGTTCTCGAAAATTTCGAATCTGAAACTTTATTATCAAATATTGCCACGCACAAATATCCGTTTTTAAGTTTACAAGATATTGGTTTTGAACCATCAAAAATTACAATTCCAGAATTCGATATTTCCGATAAATTAATAGATAATTACGAAGCAACACGAAATTTTCCAGCCGTTGTAGGAACATCAATGCTGGGCGTTCACTTGCGATTTGGTTCGGTTTCTATCCGAAAAATGATTGCAAAAGCCATCGAAAGTAAGAACGAAACATTTTTTAAAGAACTCATTTGGCGTGAATTTTTTATGCAAATACTTTGGCATTTTCCATATACCAAAAACAGTTGTTTCCGACCAAAATATGACGCCATAAAATGGGAGAATAACGAAGATTTATTCCAAAAATGGTGTGACGGAAAAACGGGTTATCCTTTTGTAGATGCTGGCATGCGCGAACTCAACAAAACGGGTCACATGCACAATCGGGTTCGTATGATTGTGGCTAGTTTTCTTTGCAAACATTTGCTAATAGATTGGCGTTGGGGCGAAATCTATTTTGCTCAAAAACTACTTGATTATGAGCAATCTAGTAACGTTGGAAATTGGCAATGGGCTGCTGGTTCTGGTGTTGATGCTGCGCCCTATTTCAGGATTTTTAACCCAACCGAACAGATAAAAAAATTCGATAAAGATCTAAAATACATCAAAAAATGGATTCCAGAATTGGAAACTAAATTCTATCCAGAACCAATTGTAGAACACAAATTGGCCAGAGAACGCTGTTTGAGAATTTATAAAGAAGCGGTTGGATAATCCCTAAAATTTTGAAATTATCTCAAAATTCAATTCCTTAAAACCCTGAATAACAATATCTGCCAAAGCATAATCCTGCAATTTAGAATTTGGACTGTCGTAACCAACACAAAATATTCCTGCCGATTTAGCCGCTTTTATTCCATTTGTAGAATCCTCGATTACTATACAATTTTCGGTTTTTGTATTTGATAAAAATGCAGCATGAACAAAAATGGCTGGATCTGGTTTAGATTTTGGAAAATCTTCGCCAGAAACAATATGTGTAAAATATTTGTGCAGTCCAAAACGTTTAAAAATCCTCTCTATAGTAACATTTGCAGAGGAGGAAGCCAAAATCAATTGCATTCCATTTTTGTGCAAATCTTGAATTAAATCCAAAACTCCCTCAAGCAAAAATAAATCTTCTTTTTTGTCGAAGGCATCGTTAAATAAATCTCTTTTTACGTTTATTAAACCCTCAATATCTTGCTTCAAACCGAAGGAGGAAATAAGTTTTTCGTAAACATTTTTAGTCGAATTTCCCGTAAATGAAGCATACATTTCTTGCGAAACTTCTATATTTAATTCTTTAAAATGTTGTCTAAACGCATAATGATGAACGGGTTCTGTATCTACAATTACGCCGTCCATGTCAAAAATCACTGTTTTTATCATTTTAAAAATTTCACATCTTCATAAATATCCAAAAGATTCATTTCGATTTCTAAACTTTTAATTTCAAATTTGTCATTTATTGATACAAATTCATTTAAACTCCAACTTGAATTACTTGTTTTAGTATTTAGGATAACTTTAATTTTTTCGCTATCAATTAAAATATATTCTTTTAGAGTAGGAATTTCTCTGTACAAAGCAAATTTTTCGCCTTGATCATAGTTTCGAGTTGATTTAGATAATATTTCAATAATAATTGTTGGCTTTTTTGCAGTATCAAATTTATCGTCTAATGTTTCAATTTCATCACAATAAACACTTAGATCTGGATAAGTATATAGAGTGTTTTCTGGAATATTCATTCTCATATCACTTCCATAAGGGCGACATTTTTTTCCTTTAAGTTTAAATCGCAAATCCGCTGTACAATTTATTGCAATAATGTTATGATTTTCAGATGCTCCACTCATTGCAAAAATTTCACCCTGAAAATATTCGTGTTTTTCAGTCGATAATCTTTCTGCCTCTAAATACTCTTCTTCGGAAATAAATTTTTTATTTGGAATTCCCATTTTACATTCAATTTAATCACAAAAATAGGCTTTTAAAATTAACTATACAAATCAATAAATCTTGTTTTAAGGTCTAAAATCTAACTGTCTTTTTTAATCAAATATCTAATTACAGTTTCCGCAGCATATAAACCAAAAAGTCCTGGCATATAACTATTTGTACCGTAAAAAGATTTTTTGTAATTGGTTCCATCAGTCATTTTTAGACTCGTTTCATCTTGAATTTCCGATGAAGAAACCACTTTTAGTTTATCAATTTTTACGGCTTTCAATCTTTTTCTGATGGTTTTTGCCAACATGCAATTGGTTGCGTTTGTAATGCAAGAAACATGAACTTTCGAGGCTTCCATTTTTCCGCCAGCACCCATACTCGAAATTATTTTTACTCTTTTTCGCTTGGCTGCAATAATCAAATTGAGTTTTGGAGTAACACTATCGATGCAATCCAAAACGTAATTAAACTCTTCCGAAACAATTTCTAAAGCGCGTTCTGGCGAAAGAAATTCTTCTACTCGAGTCAATTTCAATTCGGGATTTATATCCATTAATCGATCGCCAACAACATTTACTTTTGGCATTCCGATTGTGGAATGCAAAGCGGGTAATTGTCTGTTAATGTTTGTAATATCGACCGTGTCGCCATCTACGATTGTGAGTTTTCCTACACCAGCACGAACCAAAAATTCGGCTGCAAAGGAACCAACTCCGCCTAATCCTACTACTAATACATTTGAGTTTTCTAATTTATTTAAGCCTTCCTTTTTGAATAAAAGTTCCGCTCTTTCTTGCCATTTTTTCATTTTATCATTTCGAGGTTCGAAGCAATCTTCTCCTCTATATTTTAATTATTATTGATTGAAAACTTTTTTGAAATTTGAATTAATTTGATATTTCAAATTTTCTAATTCTATATTTTTATACTTTGATGCTAGATTATAAACTTCCTCTAAAGTTTCCTCGATTGTGTCGGTTTCTAGAAAAAATCTGTCATTAGGAACTTGCTTAAAAACGGTTTCTAATTCAGGATTTCGTAGTAAATATTTCCCAAAGGAAAGATAAAATCCGTTGTCTAAAAGTTGTTTTGATGTTTGTTCGTTTTTAGAAAATCCGTGAATAATCATCGGAATTTCGATTTTTAATTTATTTCTAATTTCTATAATTTCCTGAAAAGCCGCTACACAATGCAAAATAACTGGTTTGTTGTATTTCTGAGCCAAAAGTAATTGTTTTTCGAAAACTTGCGTTTGTAAATCTAGTGGAATTTCGATCCTTTTGTCTAATCCGCATTCGCCAAGAGCGAGACAATTTTTGAGCTTTAATTTTTCTTCAATGATTTCTAAATCCGCCTCAACCCTATTTTCATCGATATACCAAGGATGAATTCCTATGGAATAATTTGGAATTGTTGCATCAAAATTTTGTGGATATTGATTGACGATTTCCAAAATATTTTCCTGATTAGAAAATTTATGAGTATGAAGATTGATGAATTTCATTTGGTAAAAGTAATTTTTTTGTACATATTAAACATCTATTTAATTCGAAAATAAGGTTAGGAATGCTCATAAAAAAGAATCTTACAAAAAAAGAACTCCAAAGAATAATATTCGAAATTAAAACACAGCAAATTAAGAAAATATAAAATCTATGAAATCAATAATTTAGTAATTTTTATTTATTTTAGCAAAAAAAATCAATGTTTAAAATTTTAGCTAAAATCAATAAACTCATTTTACCAAGTTTTTCTAAACGAATACTTGATTTGTCAAAAGCCAAAAAATGGCAATTAGCAATAATTGGTTATCGTACATTTATAACAAAAAAAGCACTCAGAAATTAATTTCAAAATTTTATTAAAACTATTTGTTAATATAGGTTTTATAACTATATTTGCACTCACAAAATAGGCCACGTGGCGCAACTGAATAGCGCACTTGATTACGGCTCAAGAGGTTGCTGGTTTGAATCCAGCCGCGGTCACAAAACAAAACCATAAACCACTAATAAATATTGCTTTATGGTTTTTAATTTTTACAAATATATTTTTTGTGTTTTTATACAAAAAACGAACTTACTTCACTTTCAAAAATATTTATTGGAATTCCGTGACCCAAATCATTAATAACGTGCAATCTAAAATCACAATTAAGAGGCAATAATTTAATGATATATTCCAAGTTATCTTTTGCAAGAATTACATCATCGAGTTTTCCAATTACGATTTGCATCAAATGATTGTGTTCGTTTTTAATATTCGGGATATTCTGCAAAACCGAAGTGCGATAAGGTAACGCAGGGTTGAATAACAACGCAGGAATTTGTAACATTTTCGAAAGATAAAAACCAGTAAAACCGCCCATACTACTGCCAATTATTACATCAATATTTTTTTATAATAATTATCAAATAGGGTTTTAATCATATTTGGATTTGCTCTATAATCGAATTCTGGAGCAATTACATTACCAAACTTTTCAAGAATTTGTCTCTTTTCGATGCTTAAATTACTGTCAAGTCCATGTATGTATAGAATATTCATTGTTTTTGGTTTATTAAAAAGCAAATATCGGAATTGTTTTTCTAATACTATCAATTAATCTATATTTGCATTTTAATAAAAAGGCTAGAATTTAAATCTTCTAACCTTTTAACCTTTCTAACCTTTCAATATGATTACAGTCAACGATATTTCCGTTCAATTTGGCGGAACCACACTTTTTGCAGATGTTTCTTTTGCTATCAATGAAAATGACAAAATTGCTTTGATGGGCAAAAATGGAGCAGGAAAATCGACTTTATTGAAAATAATATCGGGTCAAGCTAAACCATCAACAGGCAATGTTTCTGCTCCAAAAGATGCTGTCGTAGCCTATTTGCCACAGCATTTATTGACAACCGACGGCGCAACAGTTATGGAGGAAACTTCGAAAGCATTCGGAGAAATTTTCTCGATGAAAAAAGAAATCGACGAAATAAACGAGCAATTAACAGTTCGTACGGATTATGAAAGTGACGAATATATGAAATTAATCGAACGAGTTTCCGACTTATCCGAAAAATTTTATGCTATCGAAGAAATAAATTATGAAGCCGAAGTCCAGAAAATTTTGACTGGTTTGGGTTTTCTTCGTGAAGATTTTGACCGTCAAACATCAGAATTTTCTGGCGGTTGGAGAATGCGAATTGAGTTGGCAAAAATATTGCTACAAAAACCAGATTTAATTTTGTTAGATGAGCCAACCAACCATATGGATATTGAGAGTATTCAATGGTTAGAGGATTTTTTGATTAATTCTGCCAAAGCAGTTGTGGTAATTTCGCACGATAAAACATTTGTTGACAACATTACAAATCGAACTATCGAAGTTACAATGGGTCGCATTTATGACTATAAAGCAAAATACACACATTATCTCGAACTTCGAAAAGACCGACGCATGCACCAACAAAAAGCATACGACGAACAACAACGAATGATTGCCGATAACAGAACTTTTATTGATCGTTTCAAAGGTACATTTTCTAAAACCGATGCTGTTCAATCTAGAGTAAAAATGCTCGAAAAACTAGTCATTGTTCAAGTTGATGAGGTAGATACATCGGCATTGAAATTGAAATTCCCACCAGCAATTCGATCAGGACAATATCCTGTTATTGTGAAAGATTTGCATAAATCGTATGGTGAAAAAATTATTTTCAAAAATGCTAATATTGTAATCGAACGAGGACAAAAAGTCGCATTTGTGGGTAAAAATGGCGAAGGAAAATCAACAATGATAAAAGCCATTATGAAACAAATCGAAATCAATTCTGGTTCAGTTGAAGTAGGACATAATGCAATGATTGGCTATTTTGCACAAAATCAAGCCTCATTATTAGATGGAAATGCTACGATTTTAGAAACTATCGATGATATTGCTGTTGGTGATGTTAGAACAAAAATCAAAGATATTTTGGGCGCATTTATGTTTCACGGTGACGATGTAACCAAAAAAGTAAAAGTACTTTCGGGTGGCGAAAAAACCCGTTTGGCAATGATAAAATTGCTTTTGGAACCAGTAAATTTCTTGATTCTCGATGAGCCTTCAAATCATTTGGACATGAAAACCAAAGATATTATTAAAGATGCACTTCGAGATTTTGATGGAACTTTAATTTTGGTTTCGCACGATCGTGATTTCCTAGACGGATTGGCGCATAAAGTTTACGAATTTACCAACAAACGTGTTGTAGAACATTTTGAAGATATTACAGGATTTTTGGCGAATAAAAAAGTAGAAAATATGCGAGAGTTTGAAAAATAGTTCAATTTCAAAAATCAATTTCAATATCAATATCAAAAATAGATTTAACCTCAATCTAAATCTCGACCTTATGATCTAAATCTTTAAAGTCAACATCATAAAATCCCAAAAGAAATGACAGAAAATCAAAATTTTGATATTTCTATATTTTTGATAGTGAACGGCAAAAACAGTTCCAATGAAAATGGGCCCAATAATTTGAACTAATGTTCCGTATCCAAAATGCATCAATCCAAAAAGCAAACTCGAAATTGCAATTGACATGTAATTATTATTAAAAAATAATTTTAATCTAGGCATGAGATAGCCTCTGAAAATCAATTCTTCGGTAATTCCAGCAGTCAAGCAAGTAAAAATTAAAAGCAGATAATTGTTTTTGAAAACTTTTATAATTTCCATTAATTTATCACTTTCGGTTTTGTAACCCGTTGCTTTTAGAGTTAAACCAATGATTATTGCTCCAACAATTATGGAACCAATAATCATAAAAAACGATTTTATATATGCTCCAACTGAAAGTTTAGTTTCTACCCAAAGTAACATTTTTTGTTTTTCGATTTTGAAACAAAAAACAGCAACTAATAATAAAACGAGCCAGATGAGAACTCTCGAAGCCAAGAATACCCCAGTTTTAGAAATTTTTAGTTTACTAAAAAACGGAGAGAGTAAAAGTGTTGCCAGCAAAAGCAGAATTGTAAAAAATATTCCAATAAGTATAGTTGATTTTTTTGTTGTGACTGAATTCATGAATGTTTTTTTGGCAAATATAATTGAATTAGAATTTATTAGTCTCAGAAATAGTTTAAAACCATGTACTTTTAGTAAACTTACCTTTTAGGTTCTAAAATCTTTATCATTAATTACATAAATCAATTCGTGATAATTAGCGTAATTAGTTGTAAATAAACTGCCCGACAAATTTTAGTTTGTAAAACTAAATCTATGAACTTTCTGGTCGATATTAATTTATTTTTTAGATTTTGCAAATTCTTTCATAGGAATTGATACATCGCTACCTCCCCATTCTACTAATGTAAACCCATTTCTGACAGTTTTTTTGAAATTTTGTTCTGGCAAATAGGTTTTGGAATCAATTTTGTAGAATTCCATAAAAACCCGAATTGAAGTTTCTGGCATTGGACTTACGATATTTTTCGAAAACACATTATAGTCTTCGTTTACATAAAAATGAATAAAATTCAGTTCGTTTTTCTCTAGAATTGGCAACCAAAACTGAATAAAATCATTCGTTTCGTTGTTGTTTAATCCAATGAGTTCTAGTTTTTGAATTAGAAATTCTGTTAAATAATTTTTAGAAATTTCAAAACCTTCAGAGTATTTATAATGCTCTTTTGAAAAATTTTGTTCGCCATCCCAAAAAAGTGAATTATAATATCTTTTTGTTTTTTTGTCTTGAATTGTACCATCTGAAAAACCAATCAATTCCCAGCCATTTTCGTATTTTGGAAAAGTGGTTAGCAATTTTCCTTTGAAATCTAGTTTTAAAGAAATAGCTGTTCTATCTGTTGAATAGAGATAGATAATTGGTTTTCTTAAAATGATTCTTGAAGTTGAATTGTTTGTTTTTGTATCAATTGGGATCTTTTTTAGTTTTATATTAAGAATTTTTTGTTTCACAATTTTCACTTTTTGAGAGATAATACTATCCATTGAAAACACTAAATAATCATTTTTATGAACTTTAATGTCATATTTACCATCAAAATCAGAATAGAAAACTTCTTTGGAATTTAAGTTTTTAATTGTTACTTGATTTAATGAAATATCTTCGCAATCGTAAATGTTTCCAGAAACAGAAATTATTTTTTTATGCCTATTATCTCTGTTTTCCTCTTCGAATTGATTTTTTAATTTTACAAATTCGCTTTCATCAGGATCTTTTGTGTTAACAATAATTACTCCATTACCTCCTTGACTACCATATAATGCAGCACCTTGAGCACCTTTTATTACATTTACATCTTTTATGTTACTCGGATTAATACTTGAGACCACCTCGCTGTTGTAAATTATATTGTCAATAACAATAAGTGCCTCTGTGTTTTTTGTAACTGATGGACTGCATCGAATTTTTATGTGTTTATTTTTTGAAATTGTATCTTGCCCAAAACTGGCAGCAAATACAATTACAATAACAAAAATTGATTTTATTTTTTTCATTTATCTTAAAATTTTAATTTTACGAAACTTATGACTCATAACTATTTTTTAACCGGTTTCCCATTCTTGGTACTTACAATTACAACACCTTTTCGACCTTTTTCGCCATAAACAGGAACTGCATCTTTTTCTTGCAAAATGACAATCGTTTCAATTTCTTGTTTGTCTAATGGGGCATAAGGACTTGTTGGGTTAGCACCAAACAATTCTTCTTCGGAATAATAGACTCCATTAATTACATACAAAGGTTCTTTGAGTTCAACAATAGTTTCGATTTCATCGTCCTCTAAATCCGAAAATACTTTTTTGCCATTATCTTTATCAGAATTTGCTCTATTTGTAATTGATTTACCGTCAATAACTACAAGAGGCGCATTTTTATTTGCGAAAAAACCAGCAGGTTTATCTGTTTTTGCTTCGGTTTCATTATAAACTCCAATCGCATCAAAGATTCTACCTTTATAGAAATGACCTGACCTTGCTTTTTTCAATTCCTTGAAATCATCAAGTTGTCGAACTTTTATTTCTTTTTCAGCATCCGTTTCTTCTGATTTAGAAATTTCTGACAGAATTGGTTTTGGAGAACTAGCAGAAGTTGTATTAGGGTCATTAATTGTTTCATCATTAGATTTGACAACGTTGTTTTTTGACGGTTCAGTTGTCATAAACGAAGTTTCTTTTTGAACAACAATAGGTTCTATTTCTGCGATTACTTCTTTAGTATCCTTCGGTTTCAAAACTTCTTTTATAATAGAATCGTTTATAACAAGCGGATTCGTTTTGATTTCGATTTTTGGATTAGTCTTAAAAAACTGATAACCAATAGAAACAACCAAGAAAATCGATGCGGCAACTGCAATTTTTTTCAAGAGTTTATTTTCTTTTTTGAGTACTTTTTGATCTAATTTGTTTTCGACTTTCGCCCAAACTTGATCCATAGAATCGAACTTCTTCGGTGTGACATTTTCCGCCGCATTTTTAAATTGATCAAATATTTTATCGTGATTGTCCATGACTATTTTGCTTTTTGGTAATATAAATTGTTAACTAAATCCTTCAATTTGGTCTTGGCAACATTCAATTGTGATTTCGATGTTCCTTCGGAAATGTTCAACATAGTTGCAATTTCTTTGTGACCATAGCCTTCGATGGCAAAAAGATTAAAAATGGTTTTGCATCCAGCAGGAATAAAATTCAACAAATTCAATAAATCTTCTTCTTCGAGATGCGTTTCTTCGCCTACAAATGGTTGGGAAATGGATTTGACATCATCTAAATATAAATTAAAATTCGTATTTTTTTTGATTGTCGCCAAGCAACTATTCACTACAATTTTACGACACCAAGCATCAAACGCTCCAAACTCTTTGAGTTGGTCGATTTTTGTGAAAATAATATAGAAAGCATCCGCCAATGCTTCGTCAATTTCTTCTTCTTTTTTGAGGTATCGCTTGCAAGTTCGATACAGTTTTGGAGCCATTTGTTCATACACTACATGCTGAGCATCTCGGTGCATTTTCTTGCATTGGAGTATTAGATTTTCTGTGATCACAAGTTTTGTTTTTTTATATAGAGAGAAAAAATAATAAAAAGGTTGGGACGAAGATGAAAAAAAATTATCAAGTTATGAAAAAGACAAAAAAGAGATGAAAAGATTAAATTTCGATACTCAATTGGTAAATATTCGACAGCAACTCCTCTGTATCATTATCTTCACAAAGTAAGAACTTTATTTTATTTTCCAAGATTGAGAATAATGTCAAGCCTTCGAACTTTTGATTTTCAGAAATTTGTTGCGTAAAATCAATGGCAAAAGTTTCAATGTCTATGCGACCAATGATGCTACCAAGAATTTCGCCATCATCGTAGGTCGAAGTTGTATCTTCAGCTGTTGCCAAAAAATAAATTTTATTATTGACTAAAATTGCATCTGTAAAGGATGTTTCAATGTGCTGAATTTTTGGTAATGAAATCGGAATAAAAGAAACTTCTCTTGTTGATTTTTTATAAATAAAAACACCATTTTTAGATTTTTCGCCATTTCCACGATTAAACATATAGAGATTCTCATTACTGTAAAACGAACCTTCGAGATTGAGATCTTGGTTTGATATGTTTGCCGTTTCTTTGAATTTTTGATATAATTCCGAAACGTTTTTTTGTTTAACTTCTTGATTTTTGAGATTGAAATTGACTCTTTTATCTCTATTTTTAGTAGACCCAGATCCAAAAACATAGAGTTTGTTATTGTGAAGAGTTATGGATTCGAAATCTGGTTTGTCTTTTTTAAGTATGTTTTCGCTAGCATTTTCGATGAGTGGATATTTTTGTAATTCTTTGGTTTCAATATGATATTGATACAAAAAACCAGAGTTATCGCCAATGATATAAAGCGATTTGTTGAAAAAAACAAGTCCAGATGCAGCTCCAATTCCTGTGATTTCAGCAAAATGTTGAAGTTTAAAATTTGTCATAAAAAATGTATCTTTGATAATATAAATATAAAATATATTTTGATGAATTCTATAAACCTCGATGATTTTAAAGTTACAAACCCTGTCTCATTATTTAAATTACCCACAATTCTAAAAAGTGATGAAAAATTTGAAGAGAAATTGGCAAAAACTAGTGAAAGATTGAGTAAATTTCAGGAGGTGATGTATGCACACAATCGCTACGGCGTATTGATTTGCTTGCAAGGTATGGACACGTCGGGCAAGGATAGTTTAATTCGTGAAGTTTTTAAGGAATTTAATGCAAGAGGCGTTGTTGTTCAGAGTTTTAAAACTCCAAATTCAACAGAACTTGAACACGATTATTTGTGGAGACATTATATTGCGTTGCCCGAAAAAGGAAAATTTTCTGTTTTTAATCGAACGTATTATGAAAATGTTTTAGTTACACGTGTGCATCCAGAATATATTTTGAATGAGAATTTACCTGGAATTGAAAAGGTGGAAGATATTACGCCAAAGTTTTGGGAAAACCGAATAGAACAAATCAATAATTTCGAGAAACATATTTCGCAAAACGGAATAATTGTGGTGAAATTCTTCTTGAACATGAGTAAAGAAGAGCAAAGAAAACGATTGTTACATCGATTGGAAAATAACGAAGATCAATGGAAATTCTCGACTAGCGATTTAAAAGAACGAGAACGTTGGGATGATTACATGCATTTTTATGAAGAAGCAATCAACAAAACATCGAGCGAACTTGCGCCTTGGTTTGTTGTCCCTGCTGACGATAAAGAAATGTGTCGCTATATTGTAGCCAAAATTATTTGGAAAGAAATGCAAAAATTAACTGATGTTTGCGAACCCAAATTAGACGAAAAAGTAAAAGCGAATTTAGAACTTTATAAATCGCAGTTGGAACAAGAGTAATACTAAAATATTTTAGAATTTAGAGCAGTTTATTTACTGGATAATTATCTTTTTATAAAATTTTGCTTCTTTATATATTAACTCTAAAATATAATTTCCTGTTGCTACAAAAGCATTTAAATTAAAAGTCAAAATATCTCCATCAACTCCAAAAATATCTTCAAATACTTTCGCACCCAAAACATTAAAAATAGCTATATTTACTCTTGAATCTATAAAATCACTAAATTGAATATTAATTTGATTATTTGATACAGGATTTGGATAAACGGTAATAAATCCGTCATCTCCCGAATCAACATAATTAGAAAACTCTGTTTTAAAAATTGGTAATTTTTCAAATTTTCCTCCTAAAACATTTGTTGCATCTGTCTCGGACATACAAAGCCAATCTTGCATTATGGTGGAATAAATTTGTTTGAAATCAAATTGCATCGGAACATTATTGTTCACATTTGCATTGTCTGGTAAAACTGGCGAACTTCCGATCATTCCTGAAATTGGATATTTTGTACCTACTACATTCCGTTTTCCTGTGTTTAATGCTGCTCCGAAAAATAATACGGGTGCTCCAGAACCATGGTCAGTTCCTAAACTCGAATTACTTTTTATCCTACGTCCAAATTCGCTAAAAGTCATTCCTGTTACTTTATCGGATTTACCAATAATTTTCAAATCTTGCTGAAAAGCACCAATTGCTTGGGATAAAATTGACAAGTTAGTTGCTTGTTTCCCTTTTGTTTTGTCTGTTTCGACAACTTGATCTTCGTGAGTATCATGCGACGTTGGATGGTTTACAATATAAATTGGTGTCTGTAATCCTCCATTTATTAGTTTTGCAACAATTTGTAACTGATCGGCTAACAAGTTTTTTATAGGATATGTTGCAGATTGATCTTTGCGAACGTTGTATGCATTTTGAATAACAGTTCTGTATGCATTACTTTGATCTTTCATTAAACGCAAAAAAGTAAGTTCGTTTCCATAATCCGAATTCGGAACAGCATCAGTTGTTGCATTGATAACATTAAGCAAGTCCTCTGGCTTGGGAACGCTATATGCCATATTAATTTTTGATCCTTGCAACGAAAATGGTAATGTAGAACCAATTTGTATTGCCAATGGATCGGGCATATTTACGTTTGGATAGCCATTTGGGAAATCTGGATATTTTTTATCTAAGGCTCTACCTAGCCAACCAGTTGTTAAAGTCGTATCGCTATCGGAAGCCGTAAACCAAATGTCGGTAGCTCTAAAATGACTAAAACTTGGGTTCGGATACGAAACTCCCTGAATAATCATCATTTTCCCATCGTTATACAGTTTTTGCATTTCGGACATTGCTGGATGTAAACCCGTGCTTATGTTATTATTAAGCGATAAAACATCCGATTCTTTCATTAAAATATTCGAGCGTGCTGCTACAAGTTTCCCCCATTTATCTCTAGGAAAAACAGTATTTAACCCATCGTTTCCTCCGTTCATTTGAATAATTACTAAAATTTTCCCACAACTTGCAGCAGCATTTGCAAGCGTTTGTAAATTCGAACTTTCTAGTACCGACGATGCTAAAACTGGGATATGATTAAACAATAATGGAGCACTCAATAATGCTGTTGACTTTAAAAATTTTCTTCTTTCCATTTCTATAAATAATTAAAGTTTACATTAATTGATATTCGGCATATTCAACAATGGTCAATAACAAACTTCTTAATCGTGTTTGAACTATTGTTTTAAAGCTCATATTACCTGGCGTAGTTAGGTAATCAATCCAAGCTCCTGTCCAATAATAATCAGATGCTTGACCCGTAAGTAATGTTTGAGTTTTGATTGTGTTTTTTAATGCTGAACTCAAATCTATAGGTAACAAATATTTAACACATTCATCAACCAATAAATTTGGGTCTTCGCAAATTGTATTGTTAAATTGCTGTACAAAAGCAATTGTATCTACCTCTATCCGAGTTGTTAAGCCGTTATATTTTTTATCAAATCCATAAAAAATATATTCTATCAAACCATACCTTCGCTGAATTGAATTTGAATTTATCCAATATTCATGATAGGATGGTTTTTGATAAAAAGCCTGCCAACCTGCAACATTGGGTATTTTTCCCATAGCCTGTTCCATATCGGACATGGCGTAATTAAATAATTTCCAAAGTTCGTATTGTGCTTCGTAGTTACTTGAGTCTGAAACATTATAATTGATGTTGAAAGTACGTAAACTTCCAATAATAATATCGAATGGACTTTTTATATAAACTCCTCGGTTTGCCATATCAAAAAAATGTTCGCTCTTGAAAAGTTTTTCTAAAACAGGCAAGATATTCCAGTTGTTATCCACAAAATATTGAGCTAGTGGAGTAATTATATTAGTTTCGATGCTGGCATCAATATCATAATAAACAAAAAAACGATACAGCCTACGGCAAATATACTTTGATACTATTTCCGATTTCGAAAAAATCATATCGATAAATAAATCTAGTTCGGCAGAACCTGAATTTGGGATTATTGTATTATTGAAAAAAGATGAAAATTGCTTGTTACTAGTGTCGTGCAAACTAGCAATAAAGTTAGTTGATTCAGTATTTGTGTTTAGATTTTCGACACGCCAACCTGTTAAAACTTTGGCTGCCTGAACAACATCGTCCTGAGTATATGTAGGAGTAACATCTTTTCCAATGGTGAAAAGTTCCATAATTTCGCGAGCAAAATTTTCGTCGGGAGCCGTTTTTGTATTTGCCTGATTGTTCAAATAATACATCATGGCGGGTTGTGTTGCCACATTACGAATTAATGTTTTGAAATTTCCTGTAGCATTATCTCTAAACATTTTCATATATTTATAGCAAACTCTAGCCGAATTTGTATTGCAATATGTGTTCGATGATTGTTTTACAAACTCGAAATCTATCGGAATAAAATGATACCAAAACAAGGTCATTTTTTCTTTTATAGTAATATCTTGATTCAATGCCAACCCCAAACCCCATGCTGCTAAACCAGTTGTTCGTTCGCCATTAGTATCACTTCCGATATCATATCCCGAAAAAGCATTGTTTGTCCAATCGGCACCATAAGCAAGTCCGTTTTCGTCGGGTTGTGAGTTCTGATAAAAATTTACGGGTGGATTTGGAGGAGTTGTGTTTAGGTTCAAAACCAAATCAACTGCCGCATTCATCGATAGACTTTGCAAGGTATCAACATTAGATTTTCTAAATCCAAAACCTGTACGACGTAGCAAATGTAAAGCCTCGCGAGTAGACCAATTTCCTGTATAAGTAGCCAATCCACTCGAAATTGGAACAACACGTTCCAACAATAAGGAGTCTTTAGTATTTATAGAATTTTTGGAAATAACAAGTCCAGAATAGCGCCTACCTTTGTATATTTTTCGAGAATATTTTTCGAATAATGGATCAATTTCTGATGCACTATTCGAAAATTTTTGTTTTATTTTATGAAATAATTGACGTCGAGTTAGTGTAATATTTCCCATAATTTCTAAACTTATAAAAACTAAACGTCTAAAGTAAAAAAAAATTATGATTTTTATGATTTTTAATTTTAAATAAAAAACATAAAAAATACATTCATTTAATCTGGAAAAATTTTTCCTGGATTTAAAATTCCATTTGGGTCGAAAACAAACTTTATTCGCTCCATAAGTTCCAAATGAATTTTGGAAAACGCAATATCCATATAGTTTTTTTGCACCAAACCAATACCATGTTCTCCAGACAAAGTTCCTTTTAAGGAAACTGTCAATTCGAAAATTTCGCGTATTCCTTTGGTCACTTGCGTGTTCCAATTGTCATCCGTCATTTCGCCTTTTATGATGTTTACGTGCAAATTCCCGTCGCCAGCATGCCCGTAACAAACGGATTTGAAACCATATTTATTCCCAATTTGTTTAATTCCTGCAAGTAATTTTGGCAGTTCGTATCTCGGTACAACGGTATCTTCTTCTTTGTAAATGGAATTTGCTTTGACGGCTTCGGCTACCGAACGACGTATTTTCCAAAGTGCATTTTTCTGGTCTTCGGTATCGGCAAACAAAACCTCATCGATTTGAAATTGCTCCACGACATTCATGATTTTTTCGGCTTCTTGCATCAAAATATCTGGATAATTTCCATCGACTTCTATCAATAAATGAGCCTGAATTTGGGGTTTTACCTCTACAGAAATATTTGGATTGTATTTCAAAGTCCAATCAATTGCATCGCGCTCCATGAACTCTAGTGCACTTGGAATAATTCCTGCTCTAAAAATAGCAGAAACGGCTTCGCAGGCTTGATTGGCTTGATAAAACGGAACCAACATCAATACATTATGATTGACTTTTGGTAGTAATTTCATGACAATTTTGGTAATTATTCCAAGCGTTCCCTCGCTGCCAACCATGAGTTGCGTGAGGTTGTACCCAGTGGAATTTTTGAGAGTATTGGCACCCGTCCATATAATTTCGCCGTTAGGCAAAACAACTTCCAAATTAAGCACATAATCCTTGGTAACCCCATATTTTACTGCACGTGCGCCACCTGCATTTTCGGCAACGTTCCCTCCTATCCAGCAACTTCCTTGACTGCTTGGATCGGGCGGATAAAACAATCCTTTTTCAGCCACTGCTTCGCGCAAAACTTGAGTAATAACGGCTGGTTCGACAATTACTTGAAGGTTTTGCTCATCTATATCTAGGATTTTGTTTAATTTTTCTGTAGATAAACCAATGCCTTGATGAATGGCTAATGCGCCGCCACTAAGTCCAGTTCGACCACCAATTGGCGTTACGGGAATTTTGTATCGATTGGCAAGTTTTAGAATTTCGGAAATTTCTTGAGGCGATTTTGGTTTTAAAACAACCGATGGCGGAAAAACAAAATCTTCGGTTTCGTCGTGACCGTAATGATTTCGGGTTTCTTGATCGGCAAAAACGTTTGCTTCGCCTATAATTTGGTGTAACTTTTGAAGAATTTCTGAAGTAATTTGCATTTTAGAAAATTTTAAACAAATTTAATAAACTTAACCGCAAAGTTCAAAAAGTTTTTCGCAAAGTTCGCAAAGTTTAAATTTAAGACGAAAGCCCTAGCCCTGATAGTAGTGAAAATCCTGTTATTGTGGAGGAACGGAGCAATAACAGATTGAAACGAATAGCGGGAAATAGTTCCTGATTGCCTGAAAACTAGTAATGAAGTTATCCTTTTTTCTTTTTCATATTAGGCAAAAAGTAGCAAACTATTCCTAGAATTGGCAAAAACGAACAAATTTTGTAAACAAATGTAATTGATGTGTGATCGGCCAAAATCCCGAGTAATGCCGATCCTAATGCGCCCATTCCGAAGGCAAATCCGTAGAAAAGTCCGGATACCATTCCGAGTTTTTTGGGTAATAATTCTTGCGCGTAAACAATGATGGCTGGAAACGCCGAGGAAATGATGATTCCGATTGTAATCATGAGCATATCTGTCCAAAAAAGATTGGCATATGGCAGCATTAACGCAAATGGTGTGGCGCCAAAAACCGAGAACCAAATAATGTATTTTCGCCCAAATTTATCTCCCAAAGGCCCCCCAAGAATTGTTCCTAAAGCATAGGCTATCAGATAAATAAACATATGGAATTGCGCTTGCTGAATGCTTAAATTAAATTTTTCGATGACATAAAAAGTGTAATAAGTTGAGAGACTTGCCGAGTAAAAAAACTTAGTAAAAATAACAAAAAGCAGGATTGCAATTGCCATTTTTACTTTGCTCTGAGACAAATCGTGTTGTTCAATAAAAAGTCTTTTTTTGTCTAGTTTTAGTTTTAAATTATCGCGATACCAAAAGGCAATTTTAGAAATAATCATTAGTCCGATAGAAGATCCTATTAAAAACCAAAGTATGTATTTTTGAGAATTTGG
>JAYUFL010000127.1:0-31795 GCA_043738745.1 Bacteroidota bacterium | reverse complement strand
ACTAGCAAAGTCTAAAGTTCACCTCTGCTTTCCTTTGAATAAAATTAATCATTTTTTATTGAATTCAAAGTAAAGGCAAAGTCTCCCGACTTTGAGTTGATTTATTGGATATAATCAATAAAGTTTCATGTTAACTTAAATAAAAATACAGTACATTTGAAATAAAAACTTGAAAGAAGGCTACATTATTAGAAATCAAGAAAAAGCACATTTCATTACTGCTACCGTTGTAGATTGGATAGATGTATTTACCAGAAAAACATATCGAGATTGCATTATTGAATGCTTAGATTATTGCATACAAAACAAAGGCATGATTTTGTATGGATATGTAATTATGAGCAATCATATTCATATGATAATTCAATCAGAGAATGCTAAATTATCGGATTTAGTTCGTGATTTTAAGAAATTTACAGCCAAAACAATTTTAGAGAAAATTCTAATCCTGCTTTGCAAAGTGTTCCTAAATGACACGTCGAGCTGCCCAATCTCTTCCAAAAAGACGAGACCAACTTTTAATTAATTTTGAAAACATAACAATTAAAAGATAAGAATTCTTTTAAACTATAATCGAAAAATATTTTATAATAAAATTTTATTTTCGATAAATTTTATTATAAAATATTTGCAACAAAAAAATTTATAAAAAGCAGTACACTTGAAGTAAGAATAACCCTGTCAGAGTTCAAAACTCTAACAGGTTTACTTAGAATTAGGCAGTGCAACCCTGCTCCACAAAGTGTTCCTAAATGAATATGTGCTATAAATTATATAGTGTAAATTAAAGCAGAAAAACTAAAGTTTTTGCATGGCTATTAAATTATTTTGTATAAGACTAAAATCATTTTGTTAAAGCAAAAATAAAATTTCGAAGTCAGGAACTTCAAATAACACAAACTTACAATCTATATCAAAATTGCCATTGATTTTGATTAAATTTGTAAAATGAAAACTAATTTTCTCGAAAACATTTACAATCCAACTGATTTGCGAAAACTAAAAATTTCGCAGTTACCTGATTTGGCAAAAGAACTTCGAGAATTTATCATTAACATTGTCGCCACAAAAGAAGGTCATTTAGGAGCAAGTCTTGGCGTAGTAGAACTTACAATTGCTTTGCATTATGTTTTTGATACGCCAAATGATTTACTAGTTTGGGATGTTGGGCATCAGGCATACGGTCATAAAATTCTAACGGAACGAAAATCAATATTCCATACAAACAGGCAACTTAACGGCATTTCGGGTTTCCCAAAACGTTCAGAAAGCAATTACGATACATTTGGTGTAGGACATTCTTCGACATCGATTTCGGCAGCGTTAGGAATGGCTATCGCATCTAATTTGAAAGGAAATTTCGAAAAACACCACATTGCAGTTATTGGAGACGCATCGATTGCAAGTGGAATGGCATTTGAAGGACTGAACCACGCAGGGGTTACTAATGCTAATTTATTAGTGATACTCAATGACAATTCAATTGGTATAGATCCGAGTATTGGAGCATTAAAAAATTATTTTTCGGCTGTAAAAGAAGGCAAAAACCCAAAAGATAACAACATTATAAAATCTCTAAATTTTAATTATTCGGGACCAATAGATGGTCATGATATTTTTAAGGTTATTGAAGAGTTAGAGCGTTTAAATCAGATAAAAGGACCAAAATTTTTACATTTAATTACTACAAAGGGTAAAGGGTTACAACAAGCCGAAGAAAATCAGGTGCAATATCATGCTCCTGGAAAATTTGATGCTTCGACAGGAGAAATCGAAATAAAATCCCAAGAGAATTTACCTCCAAAATACCAAGATGTTTTTGGATTAACGATTCTAGATTTAGCCAAATTAAATGATAAAATAGTCGGAATTACTCCCGCAATGCCATCAGGGAGTTCCTTAAAATTGATGATGGATGTTTTTCCTACACGAGCCTTTGATGTTGGAATTGCAGAACAACACGCCGTAACTTTGGCTGCAGGAATGAAAACACAAGGAATGGTAGTTTTTTGTAATATTTATTCTACTTTTTTACAACGCGCTTACGACCAAATAATTCACGATGTGGCTTTGCAAAACCTACCTGTTATTTTTTGTTTAGATCGTGCTGGTTTGGTTGGCGAAGATGGCGCTACACATCATGGGATTTTCGATTTAGCGTATTTGCGATGTATTCCAAATATGTTAATTTATGCTCCGCTAAACGAAATTTGTTTGCAAAACATATTATATACTGCGCAATTAGGTTTGCAAAATCCAATTGCAATTCGTTATCCACGCGGTCGAGGCGTTACTATAAATTGGAAAGAGAAATATTTTGGGAAATATCAAAAAATTGAAATCGGTAAAGCAAAATGTATCAAGTCGGGAACTAAAATTGCGTTTTTATCTACAGGAACCATTGGAAATAATGTTATTTTGGCATTAGAAAAACTAAACAATCCCAAAACTATTGCACACTATGATTTCGGATTTATAAAACCGTTAGATGAAATTTTGTTGCACGAAATATGTAATAATTTCAAAGAAATTATTACAATCGAAGACGGAGTAATTAATGGGGGTTTCGGCGCAGCAATTATTCAGTTTGCTTCGGAAAACAACTATAAATTAAGAATTAAAACTCTAGGAATTCCTGATAGTTTTATTGAACAGGGAACAATTTTGGAATTACAAAAAATTTGTAAAATAGATGTCGAAAGTTTAATACTAGAAATAGAAGTTAAGTCTTAAAAGGCATTAAATTCAATACACTAATTTCTGATAAATTAAGAAATGATTTTGATTATTCTATAAACGAAAAAACTTTTTAAATCATACGATTTAAAACAAATTGATTATATTTTATAATAATGTAGATTTTGTATATTTAGATTTTAAAATAAATAATTATATAGATATTCAATCATTTGTAAAAAACCTTAACTAAACCTACAGCACAATTCACTAAAATTTCTTCTGTACGAGATAGAAGTTCTTAAATTTTGAAACAATCGATTTGGAAAGATTCTAAAAAACCCCGAAATTTAGAGATTTTTTATTATTCTTGGAGGTTTCCTATTTCGTTGATTTCGTCATTTCCTAATCCTTTTGGGTTTGGTCCATATTCGTTATTTTCGGGTTGACTATCTACACATAATAAATAAAAACTATAATAAGGTATCAAAATAAACCAACCACTTTTACCCGAATCATGCATCCTTCTTATTTGAACAGCAAGAGATGGTATAAATGTTGCTACACCATATAGAATAGCAATAATAATAAAAACTTCACTTTTTGTTACTATGCTCAATATTATAGCCCCGTAAATTATAATAACATGAAATAGAAAAAACATCCAAAATTCTTTTCGTCTTGCACGACCATCAAAATCAGCATATTTTTTTAAAACATCTAAATAGTAATTCATAATAATTTATTGTTGTGTTATTTTGTAAATATATAACATTTTTTTTAACAAAAACAAATGTTAATTTTAAAAAACATTAATCAATTTTAAGTATTTTTAAAAATTAATTATCAAATTCTTGAAACATGAAAATCTTAAAAACAATCTTTACGTTTGCAATTGCAGGAATCCTTTTGGTTAATTGTAAAAAGCAAGAAACTAAAATTGTAACAAGCACAAAAGCAACCGAAGTAAAAACAATTGCCATTGATGCGAAATTAGCGAAAACTAGTTTTCGAATCGACGGAATGACTTGTGCGGTTGGTTGCGCCAAAACAATCGAAAAAGAACTATCGGAAACCACAGGAGTAAAATCAGTAACGGTGGATTTTGAAAAAAAATCGGCAACAGTTGAATACGACTCGAATACTCAATCGCCAGAAAAACTGGTTGAAATTGTCGAAAAAACTGGAGACGGTACAACTTACAAAGTTTCGAACGTAGTTAATTCGCAGGATAAAGCAATGATTTTTGAGCAAGAAAAACCAGCGAAAACAAAATCCCAAAACGCACAAAAAGCAATAACTGGCGCAAAGCCATCGTGTTGCTCGGCAAAAAAGCATTGCAACAAAGACGAGAAGAAAGAAACAATGTAATTCGTTTCAAAAAGCATAAAAAAAGGAACTCAAATTCAATTCCTTTTTATACTTTACTTCCATTCTAAACTTTCCATCAACCGACGCATATCGTTTTTGATATAATCCGTTGCTGGCATAATCGAATCGAAATTAGGCTTTGCATAAAAATAAACAGAACAATCTAAAAAGTTTTTTGTACTATCCGTTACGTAAAACTGTGCATTTGTCGCTGCATTTCCGTTGACCGAATAAAACATTCCGAAAACCTTTTTTTCTTTGTTTTGGAACGGTTGTTCTATAATATCATCCGCTTTTATAACATGTTCGTAGGTTAGTTTTTGTGCGTCCCGCAATAAAACTTTAATATTATTATTTACAGGTTTATAACTCAAATACAATGTTGCTTTCATTTTTGGGTAATTAATTTCGAACGCAAATAAAGATTTTTCTTTTATAATTGCAGCATCATTCATCTCGAAAGTAAACGGATAATTACTCTCAAAATGTGCGTATTTTGCCTTAGGATATTCCAAATCCAAATAAGCCGATGGCTTTGGAATTACTTCATTTTTACATCCCGAAAACCCAATTATAATCATTAAACCAAGAATTTTTTTAATCATTTTATTTTTCTTTAGGAGCTAATCCTGCTATTCGTTTCCATCTTTTTTCCCTGCAAAAAAACCATAAAAAAAGGATTTTCACTAATATCAGAACTAGAGTAATTATTCTAAAATAACCTTAATTTGTTTTACTCGTTTTTTATCTACCGTTTCTATTTGAAACAAATAATGTTCAAACACTATTTTTTGCCCTTTTTTAGGAAAGTTTCCTAAAATTTCTAAAATAAAACCAGCCAAAGTCTCTGCTTCGCCTTTTTTATTTTCAAAAATAGTTTCGTCGCAATTCACAATTCTATAAAAATCTTTCAAATTGATTTTACCTTCAAACAAGTAAGTTTTATCGTCAAGTTTTGAAAAGTTTATTGCCTCGTCATCAAACTCATCACTAATATCTCCTACAATTTCCTCAATGACATCTTCCAGCGAAACTAACCCAGAAGTACCGCCATATTCATCTACGACAATCGCCAAATGACTTTTCATTGTCTGAAAATCTTTTAATAAATTGTCTAACTTTTTATTTTCTGGTACAAAAAACACCTCTCGAAGCAACGTTTTCCAATCGAATTGTTTCTTGTCGAGATGTGGTAACAAATCCTTAACAAACAAAACACCTTCGATATGATCAATATTATCTCTATAGACTGGAATTCGAGAATAGCCTTTTTCGATAATTTGAGGATAAATTTCTTCGAAAGAACTTTCGATTTCTAATCCAAAAATATCAATTCTAGGGCTCATAACTTGTTTTGTATCAGTGTTTCCAAACGAAACAATACCTTCTAAAATTTTTTGTTCTTCGTGAGATGTTCCTTCCGACGAAGTCAATTCCAATGCTTGGGAAAGTTGATCGACCGAGAAATTTGATTTTTGTTTTCCGAGTTTGTCTTGTAAATATAAAGTTACAGCGCGCATGGGCAAACTAATAGGCGAAAGTAATTTATCTAAAACAGTAAGCGGAATAATTATAAAAAAAGCAAATTTTAGGTTATTTCTACTTGCATAAATTTTTGGTAATACTTCGGCAAACAATAAAATTAAAAAAGTTACAACAACAACCTCTATTACAAACCGAAGCCAACTTGGAGAAATGTCGTGAAATAAATTTTCGCTAATGAACGAAAACAAAATTACAACACCAATATTCATAAAATTATTGGCAACCAAAATAGTTGCTAAAAGTTTTTTAGGTTTTGATAAAAGTCCTGAAATTAGTTTTAATTTCGATGACTTTTCGGTATTTGTATTCTCTAAATCATTTTGCGAAAGCGAAAAAAGAGCCACTTCGGCTGCGGAAACTAATGCAGAACAAAAAAGCAATATTACAATTCCAAAGGCACCAAAAAGTAAATTAGTGTCGATTGGTTTTAGAAATTCAAAACTAGCAAGATCCAAAAGTTATGAGATTAATTAGACATTATCAAAAAGGTAAATCGTTTATTGGCTTTTGATTATTATAATCGTCAAAGTTAGTGTTTTTTGCGGATTCATCGATTTTATTTTCTTTTTTGAATTCCGATTCTTTTTTAGTCGTCAAAAAAGTAAATTCTGTTACCTGAATTTCGGTTGTATGTTTTGTGGTACCATCTTCGGCTTGCCATTGTCTGGATTTTATTCGACCTTCAATATAAATTTTATCTCCTTTAGAAAGAAATTTTTCGCATAATTCGGCTGCTTTGTTGCGTACCACAATGTTATGCCATTCGGTAGAAGTAATTTTTTCGTTGGTTGTTTTGTTAATATAAATCTCATTTGTTGCCAATGAAAATCGACCAATGCAATTGCCTCCATCAAAATAATGCATTTTCACTTCGTCTCCCAAATATCCTATCAACATTACCTTATTTAATGTTCCACTCATTGTTTTTGATTTTTAAACAATTTCAAAATTAGTCAATTTTAAATGAATTTTTATTTTTATTTTTGACCCTAAAACTTCTGATCATGAAACTATTATTCATTACAATCTCCATATTATTTCTATTGGTAGCAATAAGTTGTTCTACAGCAAATAAAATTGTTGCCATGAAACCCGAGCCTAACGATGCCTTACCTTTAGTTTATGAAAATGCGTATTCGTATATTAACATTCCAATTTCTATAAAGTTAAAAGACATTGAAAATAAAACGAATAGTTTGATGAGTGGCGTTATTTATGAAGACAAAAATATTGAGGATGACGATATTGAAATTACGGTTTGGAAGCAAGCACCGATTTCTATAATAAATCAAAACGGAAAAATTAAAACGGTTTTACCTCTAAAAATAAATGCAAAATATCGATATGGAATTAAAAAACTAGGTGTCGACTTAAGAGATATCAAAGAATTTAACCTCAACGGAGTACTAACTTTATTGAGCAATGCTACGTTAGTAAATTGGAAAATGACAACAAACACAAATTTAGAATCGCTAGATTGGAATGAAACCCCAACAATGCTGATTTTTGGAAAAAATATGCCAATTACGTATCTTATAAACCCTGCTGTGAAACTCTTTAGTTCTAAAATCGAAAAAAAAATCGATGAAAGCATTGCCAAATCAATGGATTTTAAACCTAATGTAATGGATGCATTACAAAAAGTATGTACACCTTTTCAGATGAATGAAGCCTTTTCGAGTTGGTTGCGAATTGTTCCTACGGAATTGTACGTTACTGATGCCAAAATAGAAATAGATAAAATTTTATTGCAAATGGGCATGAAATGCAACATGGAAACTTTAGTCGGAAATGCTCCCGAAAGTAAATTTGACAAAGATAAAATTATCTTAAAAGCCGTTTCCAAAATGCCCGAAAATGTTTCTGCAAACATTGTTGTAGTTTCTAGTTATGCCGATGCATCTACTATTATGACTCGTAATTTTGTAGGACAAGAATTTGGATCAGATTCAAAGAAAGTAAAAGTTCAAAACGTAGCAATTTGGCACAAATCAGGTAAAATAATTATTGCGCTGGATGTTTTAGGGGCAGTAAATGGGACTGTTTATTTGGCTGGTTTCCCTCAATATAATGCACAAACTAAAGAAATATATTTCGATCAATTAGACTATGCTTTGGATACCAAAAGTACCCTAATGCGAACTGCAAATTGGTTAGCGCAAGGTTTAATTTTAAAAAAAATACAAAAAAGTTGTCGCTATTCGATTGTTCCAAATTTAGAAGAAGCAAAAAAAAGTATGGCAACTTATCTCAATAACTATTCACCAATGCCAGGTGTTTTTATAAACGGAAAGATAGAAACTATTGATTTTCAAAAAATTCAACTAACAAACAAAGCCATTATTGCTTTTGTAAAAGTAAACGGAAACCTGAATGTAAATGTTGATGGATTGAAATAAATCATTTCTTTTTCTTATACATTCGATAAATAAAAAATCCGACCATTCCGGCTAATAAATATGGAATAATCATCAAATAAACAATTCCGTCGTTTACTGCTTTTGCTTTTGCAATATTGCTTTCGCCTTCTAGAGAAGCACGGCACATGGCACATTGTGCTTGAGAAGTTATTGAAAAGACGGTAGAAAAAAGAATTAAGAGAAAAGTCATAAAGCGTAATTCTTTATTTTTACTTTTCGCCTTTTGCTTTTCGCCTTTTGCTTTTTTAAAAATACTATGAAGCATAATATGGAGCTATCATTAAATACACAATCACACCTGTAACCGTTACATACAACCAAATCGGAAAAGTATATTTTGTTAATCGTTTATGTTTGTCGAACTTTTCTGCCAAAGTACGAACATAACTAACCAAAACCATTGGAATTGTAATAATCGATAATGTAATATGAGTTATCAAAAGGAAGAAATAAATATATCGTACAATTCCTTCTCCTCCAAATTTCGTGGCTTCGGTCGTTAAATGATAAACAATGTATAAAAGCAGAAAAAGTACCGAAAGTGCTATTGCAAATTTCATTAAATTTTCGTGTAATTTTCGATTTTTATTTTTGATTGCAATAACGGCAGCAATTAAAATAATAGCCGTTAAACCATTTATTGTTGCATAAATTGGAGGTAAAAAATGCAGTGGTTTTGGATGGATTCCAAAATCGGATAGTCGAATCGATAGTAAAATTGCAACTGAAACTGGTATTACAACCGATAATAAAACTATAAATTTAGTGTATTTTTTTTCAACAGAATTATCTTTCATCTTTATACTTTATTCTTGAAGTAAAATTGTAATATCTTTCATTATGGCTTTTATGCCTTTTTTTTCGATTCCATCGTAATATACAATAGGATTTCCATATTCATCTTTTCTAGAACGAATGTTTCCTTTTTTATCAATTAATGCAAATAATCCCGAATGCTCGAAACCACCTGAAATTTTCGGATTTTCACCAGCAAAAAGGTTAAAACCTTTGTTCGAAATAGTATAAATATAGTCCTTATCGCCAGTCAACATATGCCAATTCGATGATTTTACACCAATTAAATCAGCGTGTTTTTTAAGAACTTCAGGTGTGTCATTTGCTGGATTTATAGAAATAGATGCAATTCCAAAATTTGGATTTCCAAAAAATTTATTCTGAATATCAATCATATTCAAATTCATTTTTGGACAAATCGATGGACATGTGGTAAAGAAAAATTCTACTAAATACACTTTTCCAGCATAATCCTTATTTGTAATTTTTTTGTTATTTTGATCCGTTAACTCAAATTGTGGTGCGAGGCCAATTTTCATTAAATCGGTCGAATTATTGTTCGACGAAATATTGTCGAGGCTACTTCCTTTTACAATATCGTTGTTTTTGATTCTATCAATAATTTTAGGAACAAAATAAATTCCAAAAATTAGAATAATAAGTGAAATTCCGATATAGGATTTATTTTTCATTTTTCAGATTTAAAATTAAAAACGGAATTTAATCCACTTTATGTTTTTCGATTGTTTTGAGTTTATTGTTATTTCTTTTCAATGCAAAACGATATTCGGCAAGGATAATTTTTACATCGTCGGTCATTTCGTTGTGTAAATCCGAGGGCGAAAATGTGTTATAGCCTTCTTTGTAGTCTTTTTTATCATTTCGACCTCGTAAATTTCTTTTTTTGTCGATTATATAAACCATTTTTGTTCCAAAATTTTGGTCAAGTTTTCCTTTGAGTTTCAAACCATCATAATACGATTTAATTTCGTTTGCTGGCGCAAAAACAACATGCAAACCCGAAACATCGGTAATGCCCGATAGTTTTTTCATTAAATCATTCGATTGATTTTCAGAACCTAATGGTGAAATTAGTACAATTTGAAAATCTTTAAAAGTTTTATTTCTATCATAAATCATTTCTATTAAATTGAAATAGTTTCCTTGGTTTTTAACAATGTCAGTTCCCGTAAATGACAGAATTGTAATTTTATTATTTAACGTAACTTTTTCTCCGTTCATCGATTTCCAGTTGCTTAAATCAGAGATGTTTTTTGTAATCATTGGTAATTTACCAAAACTGTTGATGCCTGATGCGAAAAAGAGATATGCAACAATTGGAAGAATAAACAAGATAAAAAGAACTATATTTTTTTTCATTTTACGAAACTAATTATTATACAAAAATAAAAAAAGGCATCCATTCGGACACCTTTTTTTTGAATTAATATTGTGTTAAAAATTCCATTTGATGGTAGAATTTTTAAATACTTCGAATATATAATTTCCTTCGATTAAAATAATCATTACTAAATATAAAACCAAGAAAATTAGAGGTGCAACAACCGACCAACGCAGACTTGATTTTTCGCCTTCCATGTGCATGAACGCCCAAACGATATAATAGGCTTTTACGAGTGTTAGGATAATGAATGTCCAGTTTAGAAGATTCATGTGCAACAAATTGTGCATATATAACAATTCTGGTTTGATTAAACCTAAAATAACTTCGACCGTTGTGATTACTGATAAAAGTATAAAAACCGTCCAAATTCTTTTATTGTTCGATTCGTGTTCGTGAGTGTGTACTTCTGACATGACTATAATTTTATAAAAAATTAAACTAAATAGAAAAATGTGAATACAAATACCCAGACTAAATCGACAAAATGCCAATATAATCCTACTTTTTCTACCATTTCGTAACTTCTTCGTTTTTCATAAGTTCCTAAAAGGACATTAAAGAAAATAATAATATTAATTAATACTCCCGTAAAGACGTGAAAACCGTGAAAACCTGTAATAAAGAAGAAGAAATTAGCAAACAATTTTGCTCCATATTCATTTCGGATTAAATTTGCTCCTTCTACTACATATTCAGCATTCGCTAACATTTTTTCAGATTCTGCACGCGAAAGTATTGTTTTTTGCTTTTCTTTAGTAACAGTTTCTGTTCGAATAAGCAAATTCGGGTGAGATTTAAAACCAGACTGAATTTCGGCAACTGAATAATTTGGCAATGTTCCTTCTTCCATAAACCATCGCCCTTTTCCACGAGTTAATTGGGTTCTTTCTTCAGGTAAATTAGCAGCAAAGTCTTCGAGTTTTACTCGATTTCCTTTGTTGTCCATAAATTGAAGTATGCTTCCGCCTTTGGTTTCGATGGCTCCATACTCTCCATGAATAAAATTTTTCCATTCCCATGCTTGAGAACCCAAGAAAATCATACCTCCAATAATAGTAAGAAACATGTAAACCGCAACTTTATTTTTTTTCATATGATGACCCGCATCTACCGCAAGAACCATGGTTACAGATGAAAAAATCAATATAAATGTCATTAACGCTACATAAAGCATTGGGATATTTTGTCCATGCAGGAACGGAAAATGATTAAAAACTTGATCTGCCAAAGGCCAAGTTTCTATAAATTTGAATCTAGAAAAACCGTAAGCCGCTAGAAATCCGGAAAAAGTTAGTGCATCCGATACGATAAAAAACCACATCATCAACTTGCCATAATCGGCTCCCATAGGTTGGTTTCCGCCTCCCCAAGTTTTTTCTTCGTTGTAATCTGAATTGTTAGTGTTTGCCATATTATAGTCTTTAAAAATGCAAATTTACATTTTTTTCTTATTTAAAGAAATATAAAAATAAAAATAAATAAACCCACAAAATATCTAGGAAGTGCCAAAACATTAATCCGAGTTCTATTCCGAGGTAACTTGTTGAATTATATCTATTTAAAAAATGCTTTGTTACAATTACAAAAAGAGAAATTAACCCTGCAAACAAATGTGCTAAATGCACAATTGCTACTAAAAACAAAAAAGTAGTTGTAATTGAACTTTGTGCACCCGTAAAATAATGTCCTCCGGCAATTATTTGACCAAATCCTTGAAATTGTAATAGTACAAAAAGAATTCCCAAAGCAAGAGTTGTTAGAAGAAAAGCCGATGTTTGAGTTCGGTTGTTTTTTCGAATAGAAACTTTTGCCAAATGAAATGTTAAACTACTAATGATAATTACTAAAGTACTCCAAAAAAAAGCGGTTGGTAATTGAAAATCCTTTAGCCAATCTTCGCGTGACTTACTAACTACAAAAGCACTTGTAAGTCCTGCAAAAACCATAATAATGCTTACCATTGCTACTAAAAGTAATAATTTGTAAGATCTATCGGAGCGTGCTTTGTGCTCTGCTGCCGTCATTTGTTCTATATTCATCGTATAAATTTATCTAAAATGTAAACTAATTGCAAAGCCGTTATAAAAAAAATACTCGAAAGCATTAATTTTTTTGCTGCTTGCGAAGTTTGTTGTTGATATAGTTTTACCGCATAAAACAGCATAAAAACACCTAATAAAAATACAAGTAGTGCTGCTAATGGCGAAATAAAAAGTTGACCTGTGTAACCCAAGGCTGGCAATAACGAGGCAATAATTAACCAAACGGTATATAAAATGATTTGCAAGGCTGTTGCATTATTTTTTTTTCCTGACGGAAGCATAAAAAATCCACCTTTTTCGTAGTCATCATACAAAAACCAACCAATTGCCCAAAAATGTGGAAATTGCCAAAAAAACTGAATTAGAAACAACGTTCCTGCTTCGATTCCGAAATTTCCAGTAGCGGCAACCCAACCCAACATAAACGGAATTGCGCCTGGAAATGCACCTACAAAAACCGATAATGGCGTTATGGTTTTGAGCGGAGTATAAACGCTTGTGTATAAAAAAATTGAAATTGCTCCAAAAAGTGCCGATTTAGCGTTTATAGAATATAATAATAAAACACCAACAATTGTCAATGAAATCGCAATTGCCAATGCCGCATTAGGCGTCATTCTGCCTGATGGAATTGGACGATTTTTGGTTCTGTCCATTAAAACATCTAAATCTTTTTCGATAATTTGATTGTAGGCATTCGAGGCACCAACCATACAGTATCCACCAAGAGTCAATATAGATAAGGTTTTCCAACTGAATGGGTTTTGATTACTAAAACCCAACAAATATCCCGCAATAGACGAAAACACAACGCTAATTGCCAATCCAGCCTTGGTAATTGCCTTAAAGTCGATATAAACTGATTTTAAAGAAAATATATTTGCAGTTGCGTTCAACGTATTTTTTTCTAATTTTATGCAAAGATACAAATTAGATTACTCATTTTTGCTTGGACATTTTAGATTTTTTTGTTAAAAATTTAAAATATTAAAAGAGTTTTTAAAACACAATAATTTTTTGTTATTAAAATAAAAACAACTAATTCGCAAATTTTAAGTTAGCGAATTAGTTGTAAGTTATTGTGGTTTTTATTTTAAAGTTTCTTCAATTCAGATAAAATCGCTTCTCCAACTCCTTTTGCCGATTGCGGATTTTGACCAGTAACCAAACGTTGATCTACCGTAACATGTTCTTGCCACATTCCCGATTTTTCGAATTTGGCACCACGAGAAATTAAAGTGGCTTCTAACATAAACGGCACAACATTTTCTAGTTTAACTGCAATTTCTTCTTCGTTAGTAAAAGAGTTTACTTTTTTTCCATCAACTAAATATTTTCCGTTACTTAATTTAATGTTTACCAAACCTGCTGGACCATGACAAACTGCACCAACAACACCATTGTTTTCATAAATTTGGGTTGCAATAGTAGCAATTTCGGTATTCTCGGGGAAATCCCACATTGTTCCGTGTCCGCCTGCATAATAAATCGCTACATAATCTGATGGTTTTACGTCCGATGGTTTCATTGAATTGTCAATTTTGGCTCTGTATTTAGCATCTTCCCAAAACAATTTATTGGTTGCATCATCAAGATTTAATCCATCAACTGGAGGTGTCCCTCCTTTAGGCGATACAAAATCAATTTCGTAACCTGCGTTTTTCAAAACTTCCCAAGTGTGTGAAACTTCTCCAAGATAATAACCTGTTTTTTCGCCAGTGTTACCTTTTTCGGCGTGGCTTGTTACCACAAATAAAATTTTCTTTTCCATTTTTTTGTTTTTTAATGATTGTGAATTGATTGCATTTGAAAAAATAATGGCTAACATTAAAATTCCTGTTTTTAGTACATTTTTCATAATCTGATTGTTTAAATATTTAAGCAAAGTTGAAAAATAAGTAGCGTTGTAGAAATGATAAAAATCACTTATTTAGAGTGATAAATATCACATTTTATAAAAAACAAAACCGCTAATTCGCAGATTAAAAATTAGCGAATTAGCGGTAAATAAACTTAATGAATTTCTTAGAATTTAATTTCCTGAATCAAAAAGTTAGAAGTTTTAGTCACTTTTGGATTAAAAATTTCGTCCAATTTAGCATTCAAAACATAATATTTTTTGTTCACAACAATTCCAGTTGTTGGAAAATTCATTTCTGTTGAAGCGGTTTTTAAGACTTTTGCAGATGTAAAATCATCAGAAGAATTCAACTGAAAAACTTGTTTGGTCGAATTAGAAATGACCATTAATTCTGTTTTTCCGTTCAAGAAAATTCCATCTCCACCAAGTATTGGTTCTACATTAATTTTGGTTATTTCTTTTGGGTTTTTTAAAGATATTTTATATAATTCGCCTGTATTTGACTGAACTGCAATTAAATATCCGTTTGGATGCACTACAATTCCATTCAAATTGAAACCTTCTTTTTTCCAGTTTTCATTTGTTGTAAAAATCGATGCAATTCCTTTTGGCGTAACTTTATATATAATAGGCGAAAAACTATTAGTTACATAAGCATTTCCTTGATTATCAAAATCCACATCATTTGCAAAATTGCCGCCAGTTGTATTTAACGCACCTAAATCGGCAACAAATTTGCGCTTTCCAGTTGTTAAATCATAGGCAATTAGTTTGGCTAATTTCATTTGAGTTGTTGCATCAGTTTTAACTGAAACTCCAGGATCTGAAACACAAACATATAACAAATTCGCTTTTTCGTTGGCGTGTATTCCTATTGTACTTACTAAATCTTTGTCGGTAATAAATTCGGTGTAAACGCCTTTGCGAGTTACCTTTCCGATTTTCCCATAATGTAATGAACTTACAAAAAACACATCTTGTTTTTTGCTGTAAGCGATGCCTTCTGGATATAACTCATTGGAATTGAAAGCGATATTTTGAGCATTTGCTGATAAAGCGAAAGTCAAAACGAATAGAATTTTAAATAAATTTTGCATGTTTTTTTTGTTTAATTTGAAGTACAAATGTAAATGGAAATATTGGTTTGAAATGTGATGAAAATCACAAATTAAGTTTTATAGATCAGCCACAGATTTAAAAGATTAAAAAAATTTATAAAAGTTTAATCTATGAAAATCCTTTTAATCTGTGGCAAGAAAAATCACTTTTTCGAACCAAACCGGCTCAACGTTTCTCGAGAAACTCCCAAATAAGAAGCAATCAATGATTTTGGAACTTTTTGAATTAAAACGGGATATTGTCTGACCAGTTTCTCGTAACGCTCTTGTGGATTATTATTCAATAAAGTGAGTAATCGTTGTTGTAAAGCGACATAACCAGCATTGGATTTTTTTCTAAAAAAATGCTCCATTTTGTGCATTTCGGAGCATAATTTTTCTCGATTAATCAATGACAAACACAAAATTTCGGCATCTTCAAAACAATCTACATTTATAGTAGCAGGAATTTGATTGAAGTAGGAATTATAGTCGGTAATCCACCAATTTGTGGTTGCAAATTGCATAATGTACTCTTTGCCATCTTGGTTTAAATAATACGATTTCAAAAAACCGCTCAACACAAAATAATCATTCGGAACCAAGTCGTTTTCCTGAAGTAGAAACTGATGTTTTTTGATTTTTTTGGTCGTAAAATGAGATAAAATATACTCGAATTCCGAATCGGAAATGGGTGTTATTTCTTGTATTTGTTGGCGAAGAATTTCTGACATTAGAATTAATTTTATTTCAAATAAAACCCACTTTTATCAATATATTCCCAAACTTTTTCAGTTAAAAACGGTTGCACATTTTTTCCGTTTTTAATATTTTCTCGAATAAAAGTTGATGAAATCTCTACAATTGGAGCATTGATTATGTGAATTTTCGGGTGATTTTTGAATTCTAAATTCTCTAAATCGGACGAAACTCTTGGATAAACATAAATTTCATGATTTGCTAAAATGGTTTCGTAGTTTTTCCATTTATGTAGATTTTTCAGGTTGTCTTCGCCCATAATTAACGAAAACGCGTTTTTTGGATATTTGTCTTGTAAATGCGCCAAAGTATTTACGGTATAATTGGGTTGTGGCAATTTAAACTCAAAATCCGATGGTTTTATTTTTGTGTAATTTTCGGTGGCTAAATGTACCAAATGCAACCGCTGATAATCGTCCAGCAAAGTGCTTTTTTCCTTTAATGGATTATGTGGCGTAACCATCATCCAGATTTGATCCAAGTCGGAATGCTCTGCCAAATGATTAGCAATGATCAAATGCCCAACGTGAATTGGGTTGAAAGTTCCGAAGCATAAGCCTATTTTATTTGACACGAATTTCACAAATTAACACGAATATTAATAAATAACTTATTTCACAAAAATTCGTGTTAATTTGTGAAATTCGTGTTATTCTACTTTAAAAAATCTTTAACCAATTCATACGCGTCGTTTTTAGCAGCATCTAAATCATAATTTTTAATAATTTTATCGAATTGCGGAGCCGTTGCCAACTCGATAGATGCTTTTGCGATGCGCATATTTATTTTATCCTCGCTTTCGGTAGAGCGTTTTTTAAGACGAATTTTGAGTTCGTCAATGCTTGGTGGTTTTACAAAAACAGCCAATGTTTCTTCAGGAAACTTCGATTTTATTCGCAATCCGCCAGCCACATCAATATCAAAAATTACGTTTTTCCCTAAAGCCCAAATGCGTTCGATTTCGGTTTTCAGGGTTCCATAAAAATTATCTCGATATACTTCTTCCCATTCCAAGAAATCTTCGGCTTTGATGTGTTTTTTGAATTCTTCGGTCGAAATAAAATAATAATCCTTACCATTTATTTCTTCGCCACGAGGATCACGCGATGCCGCCGAAATTGAAAATTCCAAATTCAATTCGTCAATACCTAACAAATGCCTAACTATGGTTGTTTTTCCTGAACCCGATGGTGCTGAGAATACTATTAATTTTCCTTTTTTCATTTTTTTGTCATTGCGAGGCACGAAGCAATCTCATCTTTTGATTTTATATTCAGTAAAGCAGTTTCGCCCGATTTATATCTAAATTTCCATTAATTGGAATTTCTAAAAAATAATCCAATTGCCATTTTTGTGTTTTTTGTGCTTGTTTGCTTTCGGTCAAATCCCAAATCGGGTAAACTCTAATAGCACGTTTTCCTTCTTTTTTATCGGTAATAATTCCTTTTTCTATTAAAATCGATTTTGGAAAAACAAATTGTCCAAATTGAGATTCGTTTTTTACATTTATAACAAATAAATCAATTTCATCTGAAACATCGAAAGGTTCAGTGACTTTTTTTTCGACATTTCTTTTCCATAATGTTACAAATTGCCCAATTTTTGTTGGCGTAATTTTCGATTGACGAAACAAAATTTTCTTAGAATCAATCTCAAATCGATACGCGCAATATTCCGAACTTTCTTTCTCGATTTCGATATTTGAAATTTCAAAACCGCATTTTTCAAAAAGTAAATTTTTGGTTTCTAATAAAATCGGATGCATCTATTTTCTTTATTCTATTTTCTAAAAATCTTATAATACGTTTAGCACTTGTTCCTTAATTTTCTCCAACTCATCTTTCATCATCACAACCAATTTTTGCATTCCCGCATGGTTGGATTTTGAGCCCAAAGTATTAATTTCTCGACCCATTTCTTGAGTTATGAAACCCAATTTCCGACCGTTGGCTTCGTTCCTTTTTATAGTTTCTAGAAAATAATCCAAATGATTGGTCAAACGCACTCGCTCTTCGGTTACATCGAGTTTTTCGAGATAATAAATCAATTCTTGCTCGAACCGATTTTCATCGACATTCACTTTCAATTCGGCGATTGCGGTTTGCAATTTGTCCTTGATATTCTGAATTCTTTCGGGATCTAAAGCAATGGCTTCTGATAAATATTGGCGAATATTCGCAATTCTTAATTGAAATTCTTTTTCTAACGAAAGCCCTTCTGCTTGACGGAAATTCAAGATATTTTCTAATGCTTCACGAATAACTTTTTGAATTTCGAGCCAATCGTTTTCGTCAATTTCTTCACGCTCGACTTTCATTGCATCGGGTATTCTTACTGCCATTTTCATCAATTCGGTTTCGTCGGCATTGGCATAAACGTCACGAAGTTGGGCAATGTATGCTTTCATAATCGGAACATTAACTTTGGTAGAAGTTTGCTCGGAAGTACTTTCTAGAAAAACCGAAAAATCTATTTTTCCACGTTCTAGTTTCAAAGCAATTTCGTTGCGAACGCCGAGTTCCATTTCACGATAAGTTGATGGTAATCTGGTGTTTAAATCTAAACCTTTGCTGTTGAGCGATTTTACTTCGACCGTTATTTTTTTGGTTGATAATTGCAAGGTTGCTTTACCAAAACCAGTCATTGATTGTATCATTTTTCTGAATTGTAATAACTACAAATATAATTTAAATTTAGGATTTTCGAATTAGGTTTTAGGATTTCTTCTGAGTTACCAGATAAACGCCGCCAAAAATTAAAACTGCGGATATGATTTTCACAAAACTCAATTCGTCTTTTCCAACGCTAATAGCAAATATTGTGGCGAAAACAGGTTGCAAATAAATAAAAACAGCAACCGTTGTTGGTTTTAATTCTCGCATGGAAAGCAAGTTTAATAAATAGGTAAAAAATGTGGAAAACAAAACCACAAATCCTATTTTCCAATACATTTCGGTTGGGATAATTTGCCAATTTACTGCTTGAAACTCATTAAACCCAAAAGGCAAAACCATCAAAAACCCAAACAAATAAATCCATTTTACAAACGAAAAAGCATTGTATTTGTCCATTAATTTCCTAACGGTTATCAAATAAAAACCATAGGAAACAGCATTTACAAAAACCAGAAAATTCCCTAAACTGGCATTGGTGGCATTTCCAACCGATTTGCCGTACAAAATCAAAAATGCGGTTCCGATTAAACCCAAAATAATACCGAAAACTTTACGTTTTTGCATTCGTTCCCTCATAATTATTGAGGAAAGAATCAAAACAATTATTGGCGTAGAAACCATAATTACCGATGCCGAAATGGGCGAAGTATAACTTAATCCTTTAAAAAAAGTGAGCATATTTAGGGCAACTCCAAAAAAAGCACAAGCAATAATTCTCGGGAAATCTTGTTTTTGGACATTTTCGGTTTTAATAAAAAAGGAAACCATCCAAAATAATATTGTGGCACCAAAAACCCGCAAGACAATGAATCCGTAAGGATTTATATAAGTTGGCATCACGTCTTTGGCAATGGTAAACGTTAATCCGTAAATTAAAGAAACAATTGTTGCACCAATTAAGGCGAGATTTCTTTTAGACATTTTCGAATGCTTTGTATACCTTCAACATATTTTGTTGCGTATTTCCGATATAAATTTTGTCTTTAATAATAAAAACGGGGCGGCTCAAAAACGTGTAATGTTCTAGAATATATTTTTTATAATCGTCTTCGGTCAATACTTTATTTTTTAAATCCATCGATTTGTACAATTGTGCTTTTTTGCTAAAAAGTGCTTCGTAACTCCCTGAAAGTTCCCGCATTTTTTCTAATTCATCAACCGTAATCGGATCTTGTTTAATGTCGTGATAAGCCAAATTAATCCCTTTTGGCAACGATTTTATAATTTTTCGGCACGTGTCGCACGAAGCGAGATAATATATTTTGTCCATAAAGAGGTGTTGCTTTTTTTATTGCTTTAAAAAAGAATAATTCTAATTTTGTGAATTGAATGCTAAAGCATACATTTTTATATTTTTTATCATCGATACTAATCCGTTGGCTCTTGTAGCAGAAAGATGCTCTTTGAGCCCAATTTCATCTATAAAATCCATTTTGGCATCGAGAATGTCACTTGCTTTTTGATTCGAAAAAGTTCGGATTAAAATAGCAATAATTCCTTTTGTTAGAATAGCATCGCTATCCGCAGTAAAAACAATTTTATCGTCTTTTTGTTCGCCTTGTAACCAAACTTTAGATTGACAGCCTTTAATTATATTGCTTTCGGTCTTGAATTCGTCTTTGATTATCGGAAGTTTTTTGCCGAGTTCAATAATATATTCGTAACGCTCCATCCAATCGTCGAACAACGAAAATTCGTCAACAATTTCGGCTTGTATTTCTTTAATTTGCATTGCTATTATTTGATTTTTTTGTAGTTAGCATTTCCTAATTCAACCACTTTATTTACAAATTTGGCGATTTCGACTGGTGGAGTTCCTGCATCAAAACTACCACAAGAATAATTTTTTTCTTTATGAATTATTGTAAAACTTCCGATTGGAGCACCATCGTAAAATCTTTTTTCGGTTGCACCTTTGTAATTAGCCATTTCATCAAGTTTGATTTTTTGGAATTCAGTAACTAAAAAATTCCAATCAGTATCGGAAAGTTTTGTTGATGTTGGCATATTTTTTTCATCTCTGTTTTTAGAAACCGAAATAGTTTGATTTTGGATTACAATTTTTTGATAAAAACCTCTTGTATTTGCTGTATATTCAATAACCGTAGTTTTCAAATCGTCTTGTGTTTTAGAATCGCATCCTTTTCCTATAAAAAGCGATAGAAAAATCATAGTAAATAGTTTCATGTTTTTAATTTTATAATTTATATCTTATCAATTCTTTGCTCTATTTTCTTGTTAAGACAACATCATTTTAGCCTTTTTTATTGCCTCTACAAATATATCAATTTCTTCTGTAGTATTATAAAACGCAAAACTGGCTCGAATTGTACCCGGAATTTCGAAAAAATCCATAATGGGTTGCGCGCAATGATGTCCAGTTCTAACTGCAATTCCAAGTTTATCTACAATTGTGCCAATATCATATGGGTGAATTCCGTTGATATTAAATGAAATTACAGATGTTTTTTCTTTGGCTTCGCCATATATTTTTAAGCCTTCGATTTCTAACAGTTTTTTGGTTCCATACAACAACAATTCATGTTCGTGTTTAGCAATTTCGTCAAAACCAATTGAATTCATATAATCAACGGCGGTTCCGAGTACAATTCCGTCGGCAATATTTGGTGTTCCTGCTTCGAATTTGTGTGGTAAAGCAGCATAAGTCGTTTTTGCAAAAGTTACTTCTTTTATCATTTCGCCTCCGCCCATGTATGGCGAGAGTTTGTTGAGCCAATCTTCTTTTCCGTAAAGAATCCCAACGCCAGTTGGACCACAAATTTTATGTCCCGAAAAAACATAGAAATCACAATCTAGTTCTTGAACATTTGGTTTGAGATGCGGAACGGCTTGTGCACCATCAATCAAGACTGCAGCATTGAATTGATGTGCTTTGTCAATGATCTGTTTTATTGGATTTAGCGTTCCAAGTGCATTCGAAATATGGTTTACAGCAACAATTTTTGTTTTATCCGAAAGTAATTTATCAAATTCTTGGAGTATTAATTCACCTTGTAAATTCATTGGAATTACACGCAAAATTGATCCTGTTCTTTCGCAAAGCATCTGCCAAGGTACAATATTGCTGTGATGTTCCATGGCGGAAATTAAAATTTCATCTCCGGATTTTAAAATCGAAGCAAATCCGTTGGCCACAATATTTATAGAATGCGTAGTTCCAGATGTGAAAATAACTTCATGAAGAAATTTTGCATTGATGTGATTTTGAAGTTTTTCACGAGAAACCTCATAAGCATCGGTGGCTAATTGGCTCAAAGTATGCACGCCACGATGAATATTTGCATTTATTTCTTGATAGTATTTTGATATAGCGTCAATGACCACTTGCGGTTTTTGCGAGGTGGCACCGTTATCGAAATATACTAATGGTTTTCCGTTTACTTTTTGAGTCAAAATCGGAAAATCGGCTCTTATTTTTTGGATATCAAACATAGTTATTTAGAAAAATTCTAAATACAAAAGTAATCAATAATGAGAATTTTTAGCCACTAATTCACGAATTTTTATTTTTTGTTTAAGTACTATTTTAGAATTTAGTTCAAATCGTAACTTCTGAATCTATTTTTTTCTAAATTGCATTCAAATTTACAATTCTATGAAAAAATTCTTCAAGTATTTTGGGTTAACATTATTACTAATTATTGGTTATGTAGTTTTTACAAATTATCCTAAACTCGATTTGATTTCTGGTTTTGCTGCAAAAAGTGTCGCTTCGGGTTATTTTTTAGATAGTCGATCGGTCGAAACGATTGAAAAAAGCGATAATGATATCAAACTTGTTCGATTAGCAAAAAATAGTGTTGATGATGCTGGGAAATTTGCTCTTGCATCTGTTTATGGTTTGAAAGAGCGAAAAGCAATTTATCGCGAAGGCTTGGGAGCGACTCTAATTACCGATGATTTTGACGTTACAAAACCTTATGAAGTTCCAAAAAGAACTAAATTAAAAAACAATTTACCTTTCCCGTACGGGAATTTAGAACCAAAAGACAGTGTTTTTTCAAACATAGATTACAATAAATTGAACGCTACTGTTGCTAGCGTTTTCGATAAAAAAGGAGAAAAGAAACAACGCACTCGATCGGTTTTGGTAATTTATAAAAACAAAATTATTGCGGAAAAATATGACACAGGTTTCGATAAAAATTCAAGAATTTTGGGTTGGTCAATGACCAAAAGCCTTACGAGTGCTTATTTTGGGATTCTTCAAAAACAAGGAAAATTAGATATTTACAAACCTGCTCCAATTGCCGATTGGCAAAACGATGAGCGAAAAAACATTACAATTAACGATTTGCTTCACATGAATTCGGGGTTGGAATGGGAAGAAGATTATACAAAAATCTGTGATGCTACAGAAATGCTTTTTCAAGAAAAAAATATGGGACAAGTTCAATTGTTGAAACCTTTGAAATTTAAGCCCAATACTCATTGGAATTATTCGTCGGGAACAACAAATTTATTATCGGGAATTCTGAAAAATCAATTCAAAACCCATCAGGAATATCTAGATTTTTGGTACTCGGCATTAATTGACAAAATTGGAATGAATTCAATGATTGTAGAAACTGACATGTCAGGAAATTTTGTAGGCTCTTCTTATGCTTGGGCAACCACACGTGATTGGGCGAAATTTGGTTTGCTTTATTTGCACAAAGGCAACTGGAATGGCGAACAAATTCTCGACGAAAGTTGGGTAAAATATGTTGCAACACCTTGTTTTGGCTCCAAAGGCGATTATGGCGCACACTTTTGGCTCAATGCTGGTAGTCGCTATCCAAATGTCCCTAAAGATATGTTTTCGTGCAATGGTTTTCAAGGGCAACGTGTTTTTATATTTCCGTCTCAAGATTTAGTTATTGTTCGAATGGGTTTGAAAGAAGATGAAGGTATTGATTTAAATGCCTTTATGAGTGGCGTTATTGGAAGTTTGAAGAAGTGTAACTAATTCAAGCAGTCAAAAACAAACCGCTTTATTTTAATTTATGAAGTTTTAAAACTTTGTGAATCTTTTTTTATGATGTAGTTTTACAGCCTAAACTACAATCCTTCAATCTTGATTTTTACCGACACACATACCCATTTATATTCCGAAGAATTCAATGATGATAGAACTCAAATAATTCAACGGGCTATTGATGCTGGGGTTTCTCGTTTTTTTATTCCCGCAATAGATTCGAATTGTACTCAATCGATGTATGATTTAGAAAAACAATTTCCAGAAAATATTTTCCTAATGATGGGTTTACATCCATGTTATGTAAAGAAGAATTATCTCGAGGAATTGCAACATGTCGAAACCGAATTATCTAAACGAAAATTTCTTGCCATTGGCGAAATTGGTATTGATTTATATTGGGATAAAACCACTTTAGAAATTCAAAAAAAGGCTTTTAGGCATCAAATCCAGTTGGCTAAAAAGTATAAATTACCAATAAATATTCATTGTCGCGAGGCATTCAATGAAATTTTCGAAGTATTAGAAACCGAAAAAGCAACAGATTTATTTGGAATTTTTCATTGTTTTTCTGGAACTTTTGAGCAAGCACAACAAGCCATTTCATTGAATATGAAACTGGGTATTGGTGGCGTTGTAACTTTCAAAAACGGAAAAATAGATCAATTTCTGAATCAAATCGATATCAAAAACATTGTTCTCGAAACCGATTCTCCCTATTTGGCACCAATTCCTTTTCGCGGAAAGCGTAATGAAAGTGCCTATGTTATGAATGTTGCCCAGAAATTATCGGAAATTTATAATCTTCCGTTATCAGAAATTGCCCAGATTACAACTCAAAACTCAAAAGATGTTTTTGGGATTTAACATCAAATTATCATAAATTCGTTAAAAATTTAGTTCTTTTGTTTTTTTAATTTTATAATAATAAAATGCAAAAATTCGATGCCATTCGACCTTTTTACGATACCGAAATAAACGATGCTATTCGTTCCTCTATAAATCATCCGATGCTCAAAGCAGTGATGAATTTTACATTTCCAGAGCAAGAAGATGCCGTTTGGAAAGAACAATTGTTGCGGACTTACTCCATTCGTGACTTTCAATGTAATTTTATTTACCAATCTGTTCAACAAGTTCTGAAACGATCTTCGGATGGATTAACGACTTCAGGTTTCGATAAATTAAAAAAAAATACAGCCTATCTTTTCATATCCAATCATCGCGATATAATATTAGACACTTCGTTGCTAAATGCAGCGCTTTTTGAGCATGGCTTGGTCATGACGGCGTCTGCAATTGGTGATAATTTAGTCAAAAAATCTTTCATGAATATTTTGGCAAAACTAAATAGAAATTTCTTGGTACAACGTGGCTTGTCTCCGCGTGAAATGTTGCAAAGTTCCAAATTGATGTCGGAATATATCGGGCAATTATTACTTCGAGAAAATCGTTCGGTTTGGATTGCGCAACGCGAAGGTAGAACTAAAGATGGAAATGATGTAACAAATCCAGGCGTTTTGAAAATGCTTGCTATGGGAAACGACGAACAAAACTTGGTAAAATACCTCAAAAAACTAAAAATAGTTCCTGTTTCTATTTCCTATGAATATGATCCCACAGATGCTTCTAAAATGCCACAACTAATTGCCGAAGCAAATAATGAAACGTATGTTAAAGAAAAAAACGAGGATTTTTTGACTATTTTACGTGGAATTATGGGGCAAAAAAAACATATTCATATTCATGTTGGTGACATTTTAGATTCCGAAATCGACAAAATTGAAGTGGAATATGACAATAACAACAAACAAATTTTGGCTTTAGCACAGGTTGTAGATGAATCTATTTTAAAAAATTATAAACTTTGGCCTACTAATTATATTGCTTTTGATATTCTAAACAAGACCAATCGCTTTGAAAACGAATATTCCGATAGCGAAAAATCACTTTTTGAACGACGTTTAGAAATGAAAATTGATGAAGAAAATCCAATTGCTTTAGAAAATTTCTTGAATATGTATGCGAATCCAGTAGTGAATAAACTAAAAATGCAAGATGCAGGAAAAATCTAAAATTCTACTCGTTTATACTGGGGGAACTATCGGAATGATGAAAAATTTCGAAACAGGTGCTCTCAAAGCATTCAATTTTAGTAAATTGTTACAGAAAATTCCTGAGTTAAAGCAATTAGATTGCGAAATCAAAACCATTTCGTTCGAAAATCCAATCGATTCCTCGAACATGAATCCAAAACAATGGGTTTTAATTGCTAATATAATAGAAGAAAATTACGAGAATTTTGACGGATTTGTAGTGCTTCATGGTTCAGATACCATGTCGTATTCGGCATCTGCATTGAGTTTTATGTTAGAAAATTTATCAAAACCCGTTATTTTAACGGGATCACAATTACCAATAGGAGATTTGCGAACTGATGCTAAAGAAAATTTGATAACCGCCATTCAAATTGCATCTCTAAAACATCAAAACAAATCTGTAATTAGTGAAGTTGGTTTGTATTTTGAGTATAAACTCTATCGAGGAAACCGAACTACGAAAATAAATGCAGAACATTTCAATGCTTTTTTATCTCCAAATTATCCTCAATTAGTAGAATCGGGAGTTCATTTAAAATTAAATCCAGATTTTTTTCTTGCAAAACCAAGCAATAAAAGATTACAAGTTCACAAAAAATTAGATAGCAATGTAGTCATCATAAAAATGTTTCCCGGAATTAGCGAAACTGTCTTAGAGGCAATTTTTAACATCAAAAACATCAAAGGAGTCGTTCTAGAAACCTATGGAGCTGGAAATGCTCCAAACAATGATTGGTTTATTACTTTATTACAAAATGCCATCGAAAAAGGATTACACATCATTAATGTAACCCAATGTTCTGGTGGAAGTGTGAGCATGGGCGACTATGAAACCAGTACTTCAATGAAAAAAATTGGTGTAATTTCTGGAAAAGACATCACAACCGAAGCCGCGATTACTAAATTAATGTACTTGATTGGACAAAATGTAGCCTCCAATGTTTTTAAAACCATTTTCGAAACTCCAATTCGAGGAGAAATGTCATAAAAAAGCACTAATAAATTTCTTTTAATAATAAATTTTTGAGTTATTTGTAAACCACAAAAAGAGAGGTGGCCGAGTGGCTGAAGGCGCACGCTTGGAAAGCGTGTATATGGCAACATATCGAGGGTTCGAATCCCTTTCTCTCTGCAAATATATCTTTAAACCCTTATTTTATGAGGGTTTATTTTTTTAAGGGTATATGTTGGGGTATTTAAATGTATTTTTTTTTAAGTTATATTTCTAATATTGAATTTTCAAATGACTTTATTACGATATAAATGATAGTGTTCTTAATGAAAATTTTATCTACTTTTTTTTAGGAATTCCAGATGGCTATGTAACGACACGTTGAAAGCGGTTGGTTTATTTTGACATATTAACTTTTATTTATTGCGTGTTGAGAGTCAATTAGAAAACAATGAATATGAACCAAACCCAAAAAGGATTACGGAATGACGAAATTAACAAATAGGAAATTGCCAAGAATAATAAAAAATCCCGAAATTTTCCGATTTTTTATTATTTATTTCCAAATAGATTGCCTCAAAATTTCATCAATGGAATGATTTCGAATAAAGAAAATCACTCGAATTAAATGATAAGTACCAAGAAAAAAGCCTAATCCATAGGCTAGTTTTTTGTTATAGATATATTGATTGAAATACTCTTTTTTAGTAATAATTTCAGTTATTAAAACTACAATTGTACCACTGCAAAACAAAATTACAAAAGGGCCAAGAATGTGATAATACATACTTTTGTGCAAATCGCCCTCGTAGCAATACACTAATGATTTTGTGATTCCGCAGCCCGGACAAGGAAAACCTGTTAGCATTTTGAATGGACAAAATGATTGATCCGTCTCAAGATGAGAATTCTGATTAAAAATAATCATAAAAAACGGAATCATGAGCGTTACAAATGCGCCAACGATTCCGTAAATTTTTCTTTGAGTTTTGATATTAGTCGTTATAAAGTCTGTTAATGTCTCCTTGAACAATCATTGCTGCCGCCATCGGAAAAAACACACCTAAAATCATTAGTAAAGTTGACTGATCTTTATGAAGTTCCCCAGTTCTTTCATAAACTTTTGGCAAACCTTCTTTTCCAACTAGATAGTAAAAATAGATATGAACAGGACCACAACATCCAGAAAAAATTGCTAATGGTTGCGATATTACTTCTTTTTCAGCAACTGCATTCAAAACTTCGGCTACTTTTATATTCCAATAAATAAGGTATAATCCACAAGATAGGAATCCGAAAACCAAAACCATAATGGGATCGACTTTGAAAACAGGAATTGGAGATTGAAAATTGTCGGTGGGTTGTTTTGTATTAGTTAATTCCATTTTTGTTTTGTTTAAGATTGATTTCGGTAAAAATATAAAATTTATACAATTAACAACTAATTAGTATATTATTTTTTTGAAAAAGTTAAACATTGTATTTTAATCTAATTTTATCGACAATTATTTGGGCTAATTTCCTGTGACTTTCGAAAGTCCAACCTGCAATATGTGGCGACAAAATAACGTTTTTTGCTTGAAGCAAATACTGAAATGCTTCGGGAATATCATTTTCTGCAAACAGTGTTTCGAAAGATAATTTTTCGTATTCCAAAACATCAAGTCCAGCGCCAAGAATTTTTTTGGATTTTAAACCTTCGACTAAATCCGACGTTACAACGTTGTTTCCGCGCGAAGTATTGATGAGCCAAAATGGTTTTACAAACGAATTGATAAATTCCTGATTCACCATTTTATCGGTTTTTGGCGTCCACGGAATGTGTAAACTAACTACATCTGCTTTTTGTTGGAATTCTTGTAAGGAAACTTGTATGGCATTTGCGTCTCCAATATTTTCCAGAATATCATAAAAAGTAACTTTGCAATCAAAACCTATGAGTTTTTTGGCAAAGGATTTTCCCATATTTCCGTAGCCAATAATCCCGATAGTTTTGCCTTCAATTTCGTGACCTCGATTGGATTCTCGGTTCCAGTTTCCTGATTTTATTTCGGAATCGGTATTGTTTAGTTTATTGAAAAGCGACAACAACATTCCTAATGCGTGCTCGCCAACTGCATTGGCATTTCCTTCGGGAGCAGCAATTAGCATTATATTTTTTGAGATTGCATATTCACAATCAATGCTTTCTAAACCAGCACCAACTCGGGCAATGAATTGTAAATTTGTGGCTTTGTCAATAAATGTTTTATCTATTTTGAAACGACTGCGAATGACAATTCCTTGATAATCGTGGATTTTGGCTTCGATTTCTTGTTTGGATGATGCAAAATCCTCGTGATTGGTAAACCCGAGTGCTTGCAATTGCTCCATTAATATTGGATTATTGCTGTCGATATGGAGGATTTTGATTTCTGGTTTCACTTTTTTGTTGTTAAGATTTATTTTGCATTAGGGATGGAAGCGGAAATCCTGTCTTTGCGAGGCACGAAGCAATCCAATTAAAAGATTGCTTCGTGCCTCGCAAAGACAGATTATAGCGAACAGCCCGACGGCTTTTTCAGCCGGAATGCCCACCCGAGCCTGAAAGAGCGGACTGGCGAAACAAATTATACTCCTAAAATTAATTTTGCTATTGTAAAATAGAGGATTATCCCAAAAACGTCGTTGGTTGTTGTGATAAATGGTCCTGTTGCAATAGCGGGATCGATTTTGTTTTTATGTAGGAAAAATGGCACTAATGTCCCTAGTGTTGCGGCAAATAATATAACTACTATTATAGATATTGATATGGCAAATCCTACTAAATATTGTTGGTACATTATAGAATGATAGGCCAATAAAAATAATGAAATAATGCTTCCCGAGATGAGCGCAACGGTTAATTCCTTGGAGAAATAGTTTCTTGAGAATTTTTTTAAAGTTCCGTTTGCCAATCCTTGTACTACGATTGCCGATGCTTGTACACCTACGTTTCCTGCGGTTGCTGATAGTAACGGCACAAAAATCATTAAGGTAAAATAGCGCTGCATGGTCATTTCGTTTCCTTTTAGGATAATTGATGCAACAATTTCGATTACCATTCCAATTAATAGCCAAGGTAATCTTGCTTTGGTGAGTTCGCGAACGCTATCGCCAGCCTCGACATCTTGCGTAATACCTGCGGCAAGTTGGTAATCTTTTTCGGCTTCGTCCTTGATTACATCTAAAATATCATCGATGGTGATTCGACCAACTAATCTGCCCAATTCGTCGGTTACGGGAATGGCTTCGAGATCGTATTTTTGCATGATTCGTGCTACTTCAATATCTTCGGTATCGACCATAACGGAGTTTAATTTTTTGATGTAAACTTCGCTAATTGGTGTTTTTGCTGATGTTGTAAGCAAATCTTTGAGAGACAATCGGCCCAATAATTTGTCTTGATCATCGACTACATATATAGAATGTACTCTGGAAATGTTTTCGGCTTGAATACGCATTTCCTTAATGCAGGTTAGAACGTTCCAGTTTTCGTACACTTTTACGAGTTCTTTGTGCATGATTCCTCCCGCAGTATCTTCTTTATATCGCAATAAATCAACAATATCCTTGGCGTGCTCAACGTCTTGAAGTTCGGATATTACTTCTTCTTTTTTGCTTTTGGAAAGTTCGGCAATAATATCGGCAGCATCGTTGGTTTCGAGTTCATCGAGTTCTTCGGCGATTTCTTTTGGAGATAATCTGCTTAGGATATTTTCTCGCAAATCGTCCTCGAGTTCCAGCAAAATTTCGGCTGTTTTTTCGGAATCTAGAACCTTGAAAATATAGGTTGCTTCGTTAAAATCGAGTTCATCGAGAATTTCGGCAATATCGGCATGGTGCATATCACTTAGTAAAACTTCGAGTTGTTGGTCGTTTTTTTGCTGAATGAGTTGCTCTAATTCCTTGATTAGATCCTTGCTGATTTTAAATTCCATCGGCTTCGATTTTTTGAGTAAGTTCTATAAACTGTGCTACGTTGAGTTGTTCTGGTCTGAGATTGAAAACTTCGTCTTCGCGCAAACTGTCGGACAAATTTAATGTTTTTAAACTATTTCTCAATGTTTTTCTTCGTTGTTGAAAAGCAGTTTTTACAACCGTAAAAAATAACTTTTCGCCGCAAGGCAAAGTAAAATTTTCTTTACGACGCAACCTAAGAACTCCCGATTTTACTTTTGGTGGCGGAATAAAAACGGTTTCATCGACCGTGAAAAGATATTCGGCATCATAAAATGCTTGCGCTAAAACTGATAAAATCCCGTAGGCTTTGGTGCCTTTTTTCTCGCAAATGCGTTGGGCAACTTCTTTTTGGAACATTCCAGCAAATTCGGGGATTTGATGACGTAATTCTAAGGTTTTGAAAACAATTTGTGTAGAAATATTGTATGGAAAATTGCCAATTATTCCGAATTGTTTGCCTTGAAAAACTTCGTTTATATCGTATTTTAGAAAATCCTTAGAGATGATTTTGTCTTTTAGTTTTGGATAATTCTCGTCTAAATAAGTCACGGATTCACCATCGATTTCGATTACATAGGTATTAATTTCTTTTTCTAAAAGATATTTTGTGAGAACGCCCATTCCTGGTCCAATTTCTAGAACATCATTGTAACCTTCTAGATTTAGTGTGTCGGCAATTGCTTTGGCAATGCTTTCGTCTTTAAGAAAATGTTGTCCGAGGTGTTTTTTGGCTTTTACTGCTTCCATTTTTTATTGGTATTTATTTTTTGTAGCCAATTTTTGGTCTTTCGGTTACGATTTCTTTCTTTTCCATTAATTCGTCCACATATTGAAAAACAAGTTCTATATTTTTTCCTTGATTGTCTATTTTCTTTTTCATTATTTCAAAATCAATTCTTAAATCTGAATTATCAATCAATATTTGTCTTGTTTTTGTAAATATTCGTATGTTTGAATTGCTTTTTCGCTACTCAAAACGCTAGATAACATTAAAACGCCGTGTTCTGTGAATGCAAAAGGAAGTTTTCTGATTCCTCCCCAACTTGAAGTCGCAATTTGCGACTTCAAGTTGGAAAATTCAACATTGGTCAATTGAAACATAAAATCTTCTGGAAATCTACTTAAATTTCTTTTTACTT
>JAYUFL010000126.1:0-67675 GCA_043738745.1 Bacteroidota bacterium | reverse complement strand
TTTGTTGAAAAAATAAAATTTCCGCTACATACATATTCTAACTAAATCCCGACTAGTACTCGGGATTTTTCTTTTCATTTGAGTTTATGAAATTAAATGAAAATTAATTACTTTTGTGGTTATAAAATTTTGAAAATGAAAATAGCAGTCGTTGGAGCAACCGGAATGGTTGGAGAAGTAATGCTTCAGATTTTAGCCGAAAGAAATTTTCCGGTGACAGAATTAATTCCTGTCGCTTCAGAAAAATCCATTGGAAAAGAAATTGAATTCAAAGGTAAAAAATATAAAGTAGTAGGCATGCAAACTGCTGTTGATATGAAAGCAGATATTGCTATTTTTTCTGCTGGTGGAGAAACATCGTTAGAATGGGCTCCAAAATTTGCTGCCACTGGAACTAAAGTAATCGATAATTCTTCGGCTTGGAGAATGGACGCAACAAAAAAATTAGTTGTTCCAGAAATTAACGGAAATATATTGACAAAAGAAGATAAAATTATTCCAAATGCCAATTGTTCTACCATTCAATTAGTGATGGTTTTAGCACCTTTGCATAAAAAATATAATATCAAACGAGTAATTGTTTCTACTTACCAATCCATAACTGGAACGGGTGTAAAAGGAGTGCAACAACTCGAAAACGAATACGCAGGAGTTCAAGGCGAAATGGCATATAAATACCCAATTCATAGAAATGCAATTCCACATTGTGACAGTTTCGAAGAAAACGGTTATACAAAAGAGGAAATGAAATTGGTTCGAGAAACACAAAAAATTCTAGACGATAAAACAATCGCCGTCACAGCAACTGCAGTTCGTGTACCAATTGTTGGTGGACATAGCGAAGCCGTGAATATTGAGTTTTCTAACGATTTTAATATCGATGAAGTAAGAAAATTGCTACATAACACTCCAGGCGTTGTGGTTCAAGATAATTTGGATACATTTACATATCCAATGCCCTTGTACGCAAAAGGTAAAGACGATGTTTTTGTGGGCAGAATTCGAAGAGACGAAAGCCAAAAAAACTCTTTAAATCTGTGGATTGTTGCTGATAATTTGCGAAAAGGTGCAGCAACAAATACCGTTCAAATTGCGGAATATTTAGTTAAAAACGATTTGGTTTAAATTATTTTTTAGTAATATCTTCACATAAGTGAAAAATAAATTTGTAATATTAAATTCTCTAATGTCTGTTGTAATATTGTTCGCAATATTCTTTCAATCAGTGCATAGTTATGAGCATTTAAAAAAGGAACTTACGGAAAAAAAATGTTTACACAAACATAACTCTGACAAAGAAATTACCCACCAACACAAGAGTTTTGAACATTGTTTTGTTTGTGATTTTAGTTTTAGCAACTTCATTTCCTCTACTATTTTTTATTATAACTATCAAAAAATGGTCTTTATTTCGGAATCTCCATTTTCGGAATCTAAAGAAATAACTAATTATTTTAAAGGAAGTCTTTTTTCGCTTCGAGCACCTCCAGGTTTTATTGTTTAAATCGATTCTTATTTTTCTAATCTTTTTAGAAAAGTAATCTATTATTTATCAATAAAATCTTTTCAAATGAAAAAAATCATACAAATTATACTTGTATTTCTTGCGGGAATACCGTGTGTTCTAGCGCAAAACAATAATTCTATTTCTGGTAAAATAGAAGATAAAGAAACCAAAAAACTCGTGGCTTCTGCTCATATTAATATTCCAGATTTACATATTTCTGTTCAGTCCGATGAAAAAGGAAATTTTAAATTTATAAAAATTCCAGCCGCTTCTTACGAGTTACAAATTTCTTGCACGGGTTATCGAACAAATTCAGTATTTGTAACCGTAAACGGAGAAACAAATGTTAATATCGAACTCGATAACAGTAAAGTAGAACTATCGGAAGTTGTGGTTACAGGATCCTCGAAGGCAACTCAAATCAGGAAATCGCCTTTGCCAATTGTAGCCATTAATAAAGAATATTTGGTTACCAATTTGTCGACCAATATTATAGATGCAATTGCGAAAATTCCTGGAGTAAACACGGTTACTTCGGGTCCAAACGTTTCTAAACCTTATATTAGAGGTTTAGGTTATAACCGAATTTTGACTTTGTTTGACGGCGTTCGTCAAGAAGGACAGCAATGGGGCGATGAACATGGGATAGAGATTGATAAGTATTTGATTGACAAAGTTGAGGTTATAAAAGGCCCTGCAAGTTTGATGTATGGTTCCGATGCCTTGGCTGGAGTTGTGAATCTAATTCCAAATCAACCAAGCCAGATCAATAAAATATCGGGCAATCTTACTTCGGAATTCCAGACCAATAACGGGATGTTTGGAGAGTCTCTGTTTTTAGCAGGAAACAAAAACGGATTGGAATGGGGTGGAAGATTATCCAAAAGAAATGCTACTAATTACCAAAATTCAGTCGATGGTCGGGTTTATAATACCGCCTACAACGAAAAAACTGCAAACGCATTTGTTGGAATTCACAAAAAATGGGGTTTCTCGGATTTAAATTTATCTTTATACGACAATTTACAGGAAATTCCCGACGGAAGTAGGGATTCTATTTCCAGAAAATTTACACAACAAATTACCGAAGACGATAGTTTTAGACCTATTGTTAGCAACAAAGATTTGAAATCATATACTATTAACGTTTTACACCAACGTGTTCAACATTATAGAATTTTTCTAAAAAACATGTTCTTTTTTGAAGACAGTAGGTTGAGTATAAATTTTGGGGTTCAGCGTAGCATCAGAAAAGAATATAATCATCCCGAAAATCCTTATCAACTTACACCTGGGTTATATTTGCAACTCAATACTTTCAATTATGATGTGAAATATTTTTTACCAGAATTCAACAAATGGGCACTTGTGGTTGGAATAAACGGAATGTATCAAGCCAATGATGTAACCCTAGGAACAGACTTTGTAGTCCCGTCCTACAAACAATTCGATTTAGGAGGGTTTGCCACAATCAAAAAAGATTTTGGGAAACTCAATATTTCGGGAGGTTTGCGTTATGATTTTAGGCGTTTTAATAACGAAGAACTCTATACAAAACCTAATTCAGAGAATGGTTTCGATCAACCAGTAAGTTCAGATACTGTAGGTGCCGACAAACCTTTTTCAGATTATTCAACACAATTTAATGGAGTTTCTGGAAGTTTAGGTTTAACCTATTTGGTAAGTCCGAATTGGTCACTAAAATCCAATCTTGCTCGTGGATATAGAGCCCCAAATATTTCCGAAATTTCGGCAAATGGTGTGCATCCTGGAACTGGGTTTTATCAGTTTGGGAATCTAGATTTTAAACCAGAATTTAGTTTTCAGGAGGATTTAGGCTTCGATTATACTTCAAAATCATTTAATGGTACTGTTAGTTTTTTTGTAAATCAGGTAGATAATTATATTTTTAATTCTAAATTATTAAATCTAGATGGTTCGGATTTATTAACAACCGGTTATCCAACTTTCAAATACCAGCAAGGAAAAGTTTTACTTTACGGAATGGAAGCGAGTATAGATTTTCATATTATTAAATCCTTGCATTTTGAAAATTCATTTTCATTGATTTACGGAGACAATAATAGTTTTAGAGGTCTTGAAAAGAACGACAGCAATAGGTTTATTCCGTTTATGCCTCCGCCAAGATATAATGGAGAATTACGTTATGACTTTACTTCGGACAGCAAAATATTGGTCAATAGTTTTGTAAAAATTGAAATGAATTATACTGCAAGTCAAAACAGGGTTTTTACAAGTAATAATACCGAAACTGTTACTACTGGATATACATTATTTAATCTTGGTGCGGGTTCTGGATTCAAAAACAGTAAAGGAAATACTTTTTTAAATGTATATATCTTGGCTAATAATGTTTTTGATGTTGCGTATCAGGATCATTTAAGTAGATTAAAATATTTTGAGCCTTACAGCGCATCCCCAAACGGAAAACTTGGAATTTACAATATGGGAAGAAACATAGCCCTGAAAGTAATTTTTCCGTTTTGATACAATTTTGAATATTGAGTAGAATCTTGTACTTAGATTCAAAAAAAAATAGTAGCAAAAACGAAGTTTCTGTGCGAAATTGGGTAATGAAAGGTTAAACTTTTTATTGATAGATTTAAATTTAATTTCTATATTTTAAAAAGCCACGAATCATCCAGTGTAACATATAATAAATAGAAGGAAAAAGGCCTAACTTTTCGACTTTATAATAAAATTGCCACTGATATTTGAGTAAATTTCTCTTATTTCTAGACAAGGAGTTTTGTCTAATTCTATATATGGCTTTTGGCTCTTGTATACCGTAAGAAAAGGGAATTTCTTTCAGATATTTGAGCCATAAACCCATATCTTGCCGTTTTAGAATATCTGGCATTTTTTTTATTCCAAGAGTTTCAACATTAATAAACGCAGTGAGGCAACTAATAGAATTTGTTTTTAGAATATCGGTATACGTTACTTTTTTTGGAACAATAAAATCCGAATAAACAAATTCTAAATTTTCATTGGAGCGTTTATAAGATGAAAAGACAAAATTAATTCCTGTTTGTTTAATGGTTTTAATGCTACTTTCAATAAAATCTGAAAACCAAATATCATCCGCATCTAGAAATGTCATATATTTTCCTGTGATTTTTTCTATACCAAAATTTCTGGCTTTAGCAGCACCAGCATTCTTATTTAGTTGAATGAGATGAATTCTGGGATCTTCATCTATAAAAGATTGAATAATTTGAATTGTTTTATCGCTCGAACAATCATCAACAATCATCATTTCCCAGTTTGTATAGGTTTGATTTTGAACTGAAATTATCGTTTCAGAAATAAATTTTTCTGAATTGAATGATGGCGTAATTATGGAAACTAGCGATTCCATTCTAGTAGGCTTTTTCTTCTCCCTTAAAGATATTTACAACCGTTTGAACAATGATTTTTATATCCAAGATTATAGACCAATTTTCGATATAATAAACGTCGTATTTAATCCTGCTAATCATATCATCATCGGTTTCAATCTCACCTCGAAAACCTTTTACTTGAGCCAATCCTGTAATTCCTGGTTTTACATAATGGCGTACCATATACTTATTAATTCGGTTACCGTAATTTATGTTTTGTGCCCACAAATGAGGTCTTGGACCAACAACAGACATGTCGCCGAACAAAACATTTAAAAATTGGGGTAATTCGTCAATACTTGTTTTTCTGATAAATCTGCCCATTTTTGTTACTCGAGGATCATTTTTTGATGCTTCTTGTTCTGTTGTGATATTCAATTTCATCGAACGAAATTTATAACAAAAAAATTCTTCTTCATCAAGTCCAGGACGACCTTGTTTAAAAAAAATAGGTCCTTTAGATTCTAGTCTGATTAAAACCGCTAAAATTGGCGCTAACCAAGACAGTAAAAAAACTATGATAAATAACGAAAAAATAATATCGAAAACACGTTTAAAAATTTTTGTTTCTGGCTCATGAAGGATAGTTTTTTTTAAAGATAAAACTGGAAACATTTCATAATAATCAATCTTCAAATTTTTGGAAAAAATTTCTTTAGTATCTGGAATAAACTTAATTTCTTTTTTGTTTTCGTCTGCAAAATTGACTAAATCCTTAAGTTCTTCGTTTTTTATTTCGTCTAAAGAGCAATAAATTTCATCAATTCCATTTTCAAGAACAAACGATTTTAAGTTTTCTAGTTTATAAACATCTTTGTCATTGGTTTCTTTTTTGGTGAAGTATCCCAAAAAACGATAGCCATAATCTGGTCGGTTATCAAAAATTTCTCGAAGTGAAACTGCTTCGGGGGATTTTCCAATTATAACAGTACTTCTAAAATTAGATCCCGTAATTAATCTGTATTTTTTTAAATAAAAAAACAATAGAAATTTAGAAATTAAAATAACACTAAAACTAGCAATCATGAACAAAGCAATGGCGCGTCCGCTAAAAATTACTTGCTTAGAAAACGGAAAAAATGCAATTATTACTAACAAAAATAGAATCCCTTGCTTAGAAGTTTTTGTAAGAATTTCCACGGGAGTTGTAAAGCGATAAATACCATAGAATTTTACAAAAAACGCAATAGATAGCCATGCAAAAGTTTGATAAATAATATAATAAATACAATTTAAATTTAGTTTTTTAAAGAAAAAAAAACATAAAATCGAAATAACCAACAAATCCAACAAGATGCTGATTGGTCGAATGTATTTGGAATATCGTCCAGTTTGTTGCGTCATCTTACGAAATATAATTAGAAAAATCTTTATGTTCTTCTTTCAATAATTCTTCGGTCGAAAGGGATTTAAAATAGTCATACGTTATTTTCATTCCTTCGTGTCGATTCACTTTTGCTGTCCAGCCTAGAATTGATTTTGCCTTTGTAATATCTGGTTGACGCTGTAAAGGATCATTTATTGGTAATGGATGATACACCACTTTCTGGTTGGTTCCTGTAAGTTTGATGATTTCGTCTGCAAAATCTTTTATGGTAATTTCATCTGGATTACCAATGTTTACAGGATAAACATAATCGGAATGCAATAATCTAAAAATTCCTTCGACTTGATCGTCTACATAACAAAAAGAACGGGTTTGCATGCCGTCTCCAAAAATAGTTAAATCTTCGCCACGCAAGGCTTGACCAATAAATGCTGGAATAACACGACCATCGTTGAGTCGCATTCTTGAACCATAGGTATTAAATATTCGTACAATTCGAGTTTCAACGCCATGAAAAGTATGATACGCCATGGTTATAGATTCTTGAAAACGCTTTGCTTCGTCATAAACGCCTCGTGGACCAATAGTATTTACGTTTCCATAATACTCTTCGGTTTGAGGATGTACTAATGGATCGCCGTAAATTTCAGAAGTAGAAGCAATTAATATCCTTGCTTTCTTAACACGTGCTAAACCGAGTAGATTATGTGTGCCAAGCGAACCAACTTTCAGGGTTTGAATCGGAATCTTGAGATAATCTATTGGGCTTGCTGGAGAAGCAAAATGTAGAATATAATCTAGTTCTCCGGGAACATGAACAAATTTTGTAATATCGTGATGGTAAAATTCAAAGTTTTGAAGTTTGAACAAATGTTCAATGTTTTTTAAATCTCCAGTGATTAAATTATCCATTCCGATCACGAAATAACCTTCTTTGATAAAACGATCACATAGGTGGGAACCTAGAAATCCCGCCGCACCAGTTATTAAAATTCTTTTCATTTATATTTTATTTTACATCGAAAAACAATAAAAATGGTTACTCGATTATTTTGTTTTTATATGTTCTAGAATTAAATAAACAATACATCGTCGTAAAAAATACTACGCCACGTTGTCTCCACAAAAAAGTTTCGGTCAAAAATAAACTTATCATTAGAATTGCGAAAGCAATATGTAAGAAATTTTTGTTATTAATTCCGTTTCTTAGATTTATGATTAACATTATCATCAGAATCAGAAATCCAAAAACGCCTAATTCTGCAAAATTCTGGACATATTGATTATGAAAATTTTTGGTCTGATAACCTTGTTGCTCATTTGTACCAAGAAAAACGTTGTAATAAACTCCTTTTGCTGCAATTTTCGGATAAGATGCGTTTAGTCCATATCCTTTCCAAAATATACCATCTTCCTGCAGCATCTCTAAAAAAATTCGGAATTGATAGACTCGAAATGCAGTTCCAGGAAAATAATCGTTGGGCTGAAAAGTCTTGTTTGTCCAAGCCTGTTTGATACTCACGTTATACACTAAATTCCCGTTTTTAGAAATCACATCGTTAACGGTGCTATCGGTCATGATTGTTTCGTATTCTTGCCTAAAACGGTCTTTGATTTTTCCTATAAAAGCAAAAGAACAAAGCAAAACTGTAAAAACAATTAAATTTTTAAGGCGTAATTTCTTTGCGGATTTCGCATAAAATAATTGATACACAATCATTAATCCAATAAAAACGACAATTATGTTTTTTGATGACAGTAAAAAAGCCATAAGAAACAAAATAACAATTGCTACATAATCGAATGTTGATTTCATTGATTTTATAAAAAAACAGAAAAATGCAATTGCAACATACACAGATACATGAATTGCATTTACTTCTTTAGTCACCAATTCGTGATAGAAAAAGACATCTAGATTTTGTGAAAAATAAAATCGAATAATTGCTTTTAATAGATAAAAAAAAGAAAAAAGCACTATTCCGAAACTATAATATTCAATTATTTTTTGTTTCGTTTCTTTTGTTAGTTCTTGAAAAAACATAAAACAAACGGGAATCAATAACAACGGAATTTCTTTTATGAGTGCGGTCGAAGTTCCTTGTTTGTCGATAGTCCAAAAAGAGGATATAAGCATCAATACATAAAGCCCAATAGGTAAAAGTAAGTTATCATCTAACTTGAAGTTGTATTTTTTGAAATGAATGATTGTAATGGTAATTAATAAACACACACAAATATTATTAACCAAAATTAATAACGGTATTGATAGTAATAGTAATATAATAGAAACAAAATTTGGATTATTTTTGTTTTCTAATTTAATGTCCTGATAAATAGTGTTAAAAAGATTACTTTGATTTGTCATTTACTAAAAATTGTAACTTGTTGCAAGTTATCATTTTTTTTGAATTGATAGAAATTATTTTGAAAAGGTTTATTATTACTTAAATTACAATGAAAAACCGAAGTTTATTTTAAAAATCCCTTTTTTAAATCTTATTTATAAGTTTATATTTGTAATCTAAAATAAATCAGGGATTTTACCGTTTTTTGTTTTGAATTTTTTTAAATTTATGGTAAAGAACATTACATTTATTACAGTTAACTATGCTCCCGAAGACACAGCAATTGGATTATACACTACTCAATTAGTTGAATTTTTGGTTACAAAAGGTTTTAATGTTTCTGTTATTGCCGCTTTTCCATATTATCCTCAATGGAAAATTCGGGAAGAGTATCAAGACAAACCAAAATATTATTCTGAAATAATTAATGGAGTACAAATTTATCGATATAAGTTGTATGTACCAAAAAAGCAAAGTTTCTTTAGGCGTATAGTACACATCATGTCATATACGATTGGAAATTATTTTAACTTACGTAAAATTAAAAAAACCGATTTAGTTTTTTGTAACATTCCATTTACAAACTGTGTAGCTTTGGGTTTAATTTTAAAACGAAGAAAAAAAGCCAAACTTTGGACTTCAATACAAGATTTTGAGTTCGATGCTGCTTTCGAAACAGGTTTAATAAAAGAGAGTTTTGTTACAAATATTTTTAAAAAAGCACTTAAGAATATTGAAATTTATTTGTATAAAAATTCAGATATTATTAGTTCTATAAGTTACAATATGGTTGCTAAAATCAAAGATAAAGCACCCGAAACCAATCCTGAATTTTTCCCTAATTGGGTTGATGTTGATTTTATAAATCCTGAAAAATATAAACCACACCCTTATATTTCGAAAATAAAATTTACAATTTTATATTCTGGTAATATTGGAGAAAAACAAAACTGGGATATTTATGTATCTTTGGCAAAAAAAATGTCTGTTTATTCGGATATTGAGTTTGTTTTGGTGGGCGAAGGCGCTTATAAAACCGAATTGTTATCCATTCTTGAAAAAGAAAACATTTTAGATTTTATAAAATATTACGAGCCAGTACCGTATGAAAATTTGTCGGATTTGTTATGCAGTGCCGATTTGCATGTTTTATTCCAAAAATCAGACGTTACTGATTCGGTGATGCCTTCTAAAATCCTAGGAATGATGAGTAGTTCTAAACCATCAATAATTACTGGCGATTTGAGTTCGGAAGTTGCCAAACATTTTGAGTTATCACAAAACTGGGGTTTTTATTCTAATAATGATGAAGATTTGATATTCGAAAACATTTTGAAACTAAAAGAGGATAAAAATTTGCAAAAAGAATTGGGCAGAAAAGCGAGAGAATATGTTGTTGAGAATTTTTCGAAAGACATGATTTTAAACAGTTTTTTAAAAAGGATTAATAAATTATAGATACAAAAAATGATTTTACAAAAATTAAGAAACAACCATTTGTTAATGAGTGGATTATACAAAGGTGTTTCTGGTTTGTCCCTGTTTGTATCGATTCCTTTATTGATTAAGTATTTTGGACAGACAAATTATGGTTTGTGGGTGTTAGTTTTTGCACTTTTTCAGTGGGTTTTTTCAATGGATTTTGGTTTGGCAAGCGTTCTAAAAACAAAAATCCCCGTTTTAATTCAAGAAAATAAAATTGATGAAATAAAAAATTATATAAAATCTACATATAGACTAACAATTGTTATTTCTTTATTTATTTTTATCAGTTTTCTTATTTTAGTAAATTTAATAGATTTAAAAACATTTTTTAAAATACCCGATTTTAGCACAAATTTTATAACCAATTTGTTTTTAATTAATATATTTTTATTTTGTTTAAACTTTATTTTAAATGTTCAAAAGTCTTTATTTGTTGCATTTTTAAAAGGAAAATACTCGGAACAGTCTATTGCAATAAATCAAATTTTGTTTTTAATAGTTTTAGTTTTAATAATTTATTTTGAACCAAATTTAAACAACAAACAAAAATTGATAAGCATTAGTCTTGCTAACGGAGTTGTAGGTTTGATAGTAAATGGACTTTATACATTTTATTTTTTTTATCTCGAAAAAATAAATTTAAAAAGTAATTTAGAACACACAAATAGATTTGTAAAAGAACTTATAGGTTTGGGGTTAAAATACATGATGATACAAATAGGATTATTATTTATATTTACAATCGATAACTATATTCTTTCGAATGTTTTTGGTCCAAAAGATATTGTGCCTTATGAAGTTGTAAATAAACTTTTTCAACTGCCAGTTATGATTATTTTAGCGGCACTTTCTCCATTATGGTCAATGTTTGCAAATGATTATAATGACAAAAATTATTTAGTATTACTATCTAAGTTTAAAAAATTTAATATAACTTTTTTAGGCATCTTATTTTTTATAGTTTTAATTGCATTATTTTGTCCATTTATTATTCCTATTTGGATACATAATGAAATAATAATTCCCGAAAACCTTATTTTATACATGTCGATTGTAACAGCCTTGAGAATTTTTGTCAGTTTTTATTCTTTTTTTCTTTATGGTGTTGAAAAAATAAACAATTACATTATTATTTTAATAATTAGCGTTGTAATAAAAATTCCTCTAACCTATTTTTTTATACATTTGAATTTTGGAATAAATAGTGTTATATTATCTACATTATTTATAATGATCTTATGGATTATTTCTATTCCTTTTGAATGTTATAAAATAGTAAAAAAATTGAAACATAATGAATAATTTTATACATGACAACAAAAGTTCGTTGTTGAAACTAAAAAGACTTTTCAATTCCATTTTTGGAATAGAAGTAATAAAATATCCCACAAGCGAACTGGATCGAAGAATAAAACTCATCAATAATTACAATATTGATATTATTTTAGATATTGGTGCAAATATTGGACAATACGGGGGCGAAATTAGAAACCTTGGTTTTAATGGGGAGATAATTTCTTTTGAACCTATGAAAAAAGCATTCGAGAAATTAAAAAAAAATGCACTTAAAGATAAAAACTGGAAAGTTTATAATTATTCTATTGGCGATAAGGATGGTCAAACCACTATGAATGTTTCTAAAAATTCTGTAAGTAGTTCGCTTCTTGAGAACTTACCACAACTAATAGATAGTGCCCCAGAAGCTGCATTTGTTAAAAAAGAAACTATTGAAATTCGAAAGTTAGATTCTATTTTTGATGATTTAGCCTTAAAGGGAAAAAACATTTACTTGAAGATTGATACACAAGGCTATGAAAAAATGGTATTGCTAGGTGCCAAAAAATCATTGAAATTTGTAACAGGTATTCAAATAGAGATGTCATTTATTCCTTCCTATAAAGGTTCTATAACGTTTGACGAAATGAAAACCAATCTTAACAATTTGGGCTTCGATTTAGTCGCTTTAGAAAATGGTTTTTACGATAAAAAAACAGGTAAGCAACTGGAAATTGATGGGATTTTTTATAGAAATTACTTTTTTTGTGAGTAAAACTTATAAATCAAACTATTTATATATTTTGTAATAATAAAGATTTGAAAATCTCAATAAAAAAATACCTCCTATATACCTCAATATTTGCAATGTTTACTGAGGCGTTTTTCTTCAATTTTATTATTGATTGGAAGTTGCAGTATTTAATATTGATTATAAATTATATTTTATTGTTCAAAATAACTAAACTCACTTTTGAAAAAAACTTTCTCTATTTGTTACTTTTCTTTTTAATTCATGGTTTAATCGCATACACCTTAATTTGGATACCATTAAATTATATGATTTCGCAAATTTTGGGTATTGCTGTAGTTAGTTTTTATTATTACAATTTTGTAAAACTATATAAACCTGCTGAACTAATAAGTGCCTATGTCAATACTACTTTTTGGGTTGCGGTTATAGGTTTTTATTTTTATTTTTTTAATATAAATTTTGGAAATTTTGGGGAAATCCGATTTCATAGCATATTTAAAGAACCTGCACATTATTGTATTGTAGTACTACCTGCTTGTTATTATTACCTCAAGACTAAAAAATATTTTCGTTTTTTAGTAATTTTCATTACATTAATTTTATCCGAATCTTCGCTAGGTTATGTTGGTTGCGGACTGATTTTTTTATTGCCGAATTTAACATTAAAACGTGTTGGCTATTTTGTGGCTATAACTCCAGTATTGTTTGCAACTTTTTACTATGTGTACAACAATTATCCTTTTTTTAGGATGCGTGTTTCTGAAACGGCTTCATCTTTAAAAATAATTAATTCAGGTAAATTTAAGAATTATACTAACCTGAGTACCTATGTTTTAATTAGTAACATCTACATAGCAAAACAAAACATAATTGAACATCCGCTTGGCAGTGGCATAGGAAGTCATCATTTTATGTATTTAGAACATTATTTAAGATTGATGAGACCTCCTGTGTACCTCGTAATTCAGCATAAGCAAACAGATAATTCCTTTGATGCAAACTCCTTATTTACAAGAATTTGTTCGGAATTCGGAATAATTGGGTTTGTTTTTATAATTTTTTTGCTAACATTTGCTGCAAAAATATACAAAACAGATGATTTGTTTTTTGCGCAAGGAGTAGTAATTTACTTTTTATTAAAACTTTTTAGAGACGGGACCTATTTTCCTCCAGAATTATTCTTCTTTGTTTGGGTATTTTATTTTAGTTATAAAGATTTTTTGAAAACAAAAGAACTTCAAAATACTTCTTTATAGAAATCTAAAGTTTCATTACAACACTTGTCCCAACTGAATTTTTTGGCTTGAATTATCCCTTTTTCGATTACTTCTTGTCGATAATCATTTTTTGATAAATTGCTTAAAATATTATTTGTAACAGTCGAGTCTAATTTATCCAATAGAATTCCAGCATTTCCTGCTACTTCTGGAATAGACGATGAGTCTAGAGCAATTACTGGACAGCCTGCTTTCATGGCTTCAATAATTGGAATCCCAAAACCTTCATAACTTGATGGATATACAAAAGCCAATGCATTATTATAGAGTATGTTTAAATTTTTATTCGAAATATTGCTAATAACATTCACTCTATTTATTGAATCACCAAGAAATTGTATTTCTTTTTGACTAAAGTTACTTCCAACAACTACTAATTTGAAATTTACACTTGACTTTAATAATTTAACAACAAAATCAAAATTTTTATAATTTTCACGAGAACCAACATACAAAATGTAACTATTTTTTTCAATTGAAAAACCAAAGTTTTCAAAATCATTATTTGATTCCAAAACAAAAAAATCTTCACTAACACCATTATTAATGATAGTAACTTTCTGATTTTTCTTGGGTGGGCAAAACTTAAATAAATCTTTATAAGTATTATTTGAAATACAAATTATTCCTTTTGATCTCTTAATACTTTGATATTTAATTATATTATGTATGGTTTTTTTATGTATTGGAGCGTAAAAATTATGTGTAAAATCATGAACAGTAGTAACTTCTGAATAATTTATGCTTCCTGAAAGTGGTCTATAATAACTTGAATGATATAAAAATTGATCTAGATCATTAATTTTAACTGCAGATAATCTATTTCTTATTGAAGATTTGGAGAAATCATTATTTATAACAATTTTATTTTTTGGAATTTCAAGTTGGTTTCTATGAAAATTTTTACTAGGTTCATTTTTTTCATAAAAAAAGACATTCTCTTTTTTTTTTAGAAGGAATTTTGAGAGTTCAAACCAATAGTTGGAAACACCGCCATGATTTACATGAGAGTAAATTATATTATCTAAAATAATTTTCATTTGAATTTTAAATACTCCATGTCGTTAAAAGTTTTCGGTTTAATAAATAAACCAAAAAGGAATGATAAAATATACAAGAGGTATTTAGAAAATTGGAATTTTAGAAATAAAGTTCCGATAAGACCAATTTTTTTTTCTGAAAAAAAATGTAAATTATCGATATTATAATAATTCATATCGAATTTTTTTGCAATAAAATTCAGTGATTTTATTGAATATAAGGAAATATGCTGACCATGTTCTCTACCGTAGTACCACCAAGTATCTGGATTTGGAACTTTTTTGGGTACCAATTCGGTAGAAAAAATAATGTTTTTAGAGATTTTAATTATTTGCTCTATTTCTAAAAGTGGATTATCAAAATGTTCAAAACTTTCGAAAGTAGTTACAACATCAAACTTTTGATTTTGTTGCTTTTCAAAACCCCTAGAAAGCATATTTTGAGTATAAGGATCGTCCCAGTAAAAATCAAAACCAATATCTCTCATTAAACGAGTAAAAACGCCATACCCACCAGCATAATCCAAAAATTTATTGTTTTTATTAAAAAAAAGAAAAATAACACTAGTAACAATCCTACAAGACCTCTGGTTTCGTAACAGAATTCCTGTATCAGTAAGATTCATAGGGTTTTGATATGACTCCTCTAACCAATATGTTTTTTCTGTCTGAACAAAATTACAATATGTACATTGAAAATAATCGATATCATATTTACACAAAATTTTTGTATTAAAAATTTTGTTTGTCTGAGCATCACAGATTTTACAATTATTCATCTATCTATATTTAATTAAACAAAAAAAGAAGCCTTTTATAAAAACTTCTTTTTGTTTATAATTAAAAATCAATTATTTTGATAATAGCGCTTCTATTTTTTCGTTACCTACCAATCCTGGCTCATATTTGTTTGTATGCACTAAATTACATCTTAACAATTTTGGATCCCAGATGAACGATGCGTCTGCCAAAAAATAATCATTATACTTATAATTATCACCATCTACCACCATTAAATCATTGTTTTTTATAGAAATATTTTTAATCGTTAAATATTTCTGTTCTTTATTATGACTTGTAACTATAGAAAAGTTATTTGCAGAAACACCCTCGGATATGTTAATCGTCAATCGTTGAATTAGAGCCGATCCTTTTACTTTAAAAGAAGTTGGTTTATCATATAAATAGTTTTCACCAATTTTATTAAAAATGACAATACTATCATCTTTTTCATAAATTGCATCCATAATTATAGAAAATTTATCTTTTTTTGTGATTTCTATCTCTTCCATCTCTTTCTTTTTGTTTCCTCCGCATGATGAAAGTACAATTGTTGTAATAAACAATAAAAATATTTTTTTCATTTTATAAAATTTAAATTTTTTACAAATATATTAATTTTTATTTAATTGAAAATATTTTTGTGGAATAGAAATTTAAGTTTTTTAAAATGATTTATATTTGCTAAAAAAATAAAAATGCTTAAAAATATAACTTTAAAATTATTTCCAGTTTTAATAGGTTTAATATTTATACTTCCCGTCTTAAAAGAAAACATTTTGAGTTTAACTGTAATTTTGCTATGCTTAAATGTTTTTCTATATAAAATTTTCGCTAAAGATTTTAGTTTATTTCCTGCAAAAAACCTTCTGTTAACTATTCCGTTTTGGATTATTTTACTTAGAACTTTGTTTACAAGTGAATTGAATTCAAGTTTTTTACATGTGCGACGCGCACTTTTTTTTTTAGTAATTCCAATTTTTTTTAGTTTAATACCTAAAGAATTTTTTGAACAAAAAAAAATAGATTTGTACATATTTGTTTTAAAAACGACATGCTTGTTTATTGCTTTTACTTATGTTATTAGTTTTTTTTGGAACATTCCTACTTGGCAATTTGATGTAGTTTTTAACAACGAATCACGATTTAGGAATTATATTTATAATGATTTTAAATGCTTTGTAATTCACCCTACTTATTATACAACAATATTGATAGTTTGTGTAGCACATTCTTTTGACAAAGTGTTAAAAGAAAAAAAATATTTACAGTTGACTTATGTTTTTTGTTTTCTTATTATAACTACTTTGTTGTTGACCAAACTCAATCTTGTTTTGATGATTTTAGTATTAATAGCGATGATTTTCATTAGAAGCGTTTATAGTATTAAGATTAAAATGTTATTTACTTTTATTATGCTCTGTTTGATAATAAGTTTTGTCTTCTTTACACCAGGTATTAAAAATCGTTTTATAGAAACTTATGAAAGTTTTGGCGTTAAACCAGCAAATGTCGCCTATGATTCGACCAACATTCGAAAAGCAATTTTTGACAGTTCGTTTGAAATCGCTAGAAAAAATTGGCTTTTTGGTGTTGGTTTCGATAATCTTCAAAACAATTTAAACACAACATACAAAAAAAATTATAATTCTAGTTTTTATATAAATCATAATTATATGACCCACAATTATTATTTTTATATCTTCATTTCTTCTGGTATTATTGGTTTTTTGTTTTACTTGTTATATTTATCAAATATTATTAAAATTTGCATTAAAACTAATTTATTTATTTTTAAAATTTTCCTTTTAAATGCTTTAACAATATGTTTTATAGAAGATTATTTTTATAGACAATATGGTGTTTTATATTTTAATTTAGTTTTAATGTGTTTTATAAGATACTATGAAACATTCGACCTTTGCCAGAAAGATTATTTGAAACCATTTAGGAAGATTAATTTTTGATTGATTAAAAATTCCATTTTCTATACATGAATAATTTCCTCATCTATCAACAAATCTTCTCTTCGTAAACGCAAGAAAATTTGCGCAACTGCAATAGTATCTTTTTCGCAATACGTTACAATTCTGTCAATATCTTTATCTACATAAAAAACTTTGGCAACTTGACTTCCGTCGATATCATCTTTTGGCGATGGAATTCCAAGAATTTTTGTAAGCAATTTCAAGGAAGTAAAATGTTTATAATCGCCAAATTTCCATAACTCTAAAGTATCCAAGTGTGGAATTTCCCAAGGTTTTTTTCCAAATAAATTTAGTTTCGAAGGAATCGAAATTTGATTAATAATCATTCTCCTCGCTATAAACGGAATATCAAATTCTTTGGCATTATGTCCACACAAAACGTGTTGTGGTTGGTTGAAATGATTGTTTAGAAGATTGATAAAATCGTACAAAACTTTCTTTTCATCCCCAAAAAACGAGGTTACTCTAAAATTTCTAACATCGCTTTTCAAAGTAAAATAACCTACCGAAATGCAAACTATTTTTCCAAATTCTGCCCAAATTCCTGCTCGATCGTAAAACTCTTCTCCCGAAAAATCATCTTTGCGTTGGTATTGAGTTTTGTGTTCCCAAAGTTGCTTCATTTCGTCGTCGAGCAAATCAAAATTTGCTTGTTCGGGTACAGTTTCTATATCTAAAAAAAGAATGTGATCTAGTCGGATTTTTTCTATCATAAAATTAAATTTTTTAGGCTTTTTATAAAATTGAACTTTGTACAAAAATAATAAATCAAATTTTCTAAAAAGTCTAATTCAAAATAAACTTTGCTGTGTTGTAGGGTTTTCGTGCTCTAGCAACCATTTTTTGCGCCAAAGCCCACCAGCATAACCCGTGAGCGAACCATTGGTTCCGATGACTCTGTGGCACGGAACAACAATCCAAAGAGGATTTTTTCCGTTTGCCGATGCTGCTGCACGAATGACTTTTGGATCACCTAGTTTTTTTGCTAAATCTAAATATGAAATATTTTTCCCGAAAGGGATTTCTAAAAGTTCCATCCAAACTTTTTGTTGAAAAGTGGTTCCTTTTGGATTCAATTTAACATCAAAATCAGTTCTTTTTTTTAGAAAATATTCGTTGAGTTGAGTAACTATTTCTTGTAATTTTTCAGGAATAATTTCTGAAACTTCGCCGTCATCACAAACCGAAATTACTGAGATTCCGTTTTTATCGCCAATTATTTTGGCAATTCCAATTGGTGTTTTGATGTAGCATATTTCCATTTTTATTTTTCATTCCTTTTTAAAATGCGTAATAAAATTTGTTTTTCATTGTAATAAATAAAATATCCAAATATCAAAATGGCGAATATTCCAAAAATATAATTGTGTCGAAAAATCGGAATATAAAACGAAAGTCCTGACAATAAGATTGATACGGATAAATATCCGAATATTTTTGGTTTATCGTAAGGGATCGGGTACTTTTTTTGTCCAAAATAATAGGATATTGCCATCATGGAACCATAGGCTGCTAATGTCGCAATTGCAGAACCCATATAACTGTATTTTGGTATGAGTAAATAGTTGAGAACTAGGGTAACCATGGCGCCAATTATCGAAATGTATGCACCGATTTTGGTTTTGTCAATAAGTTTGTACCAAACTGATAAACTGGTATAAATACCAAGAAAAAAATTTGCAAGAATTATTAATGGAACTACTTTCATTGCTGCCCAATAGTCAGGATTTGGAATAAGAACACGCTTAAGAATATCCGCAAAAACAATAACAACTAGCAAAATTATAGATCCAAAAATTACAAAATATTTGGTTATTGCTGCGTAAGTTTGTGGTGCATTTTCGTTTTTTGCATGACTAAAAAAGAAAGGTTCTATACCGAGTGTAAATGCGGTTCGAAACAAAACCATAAACAACCCAAGTTTGTAACAAGCAGCATAGGTTCCAACTTCGGATTTTGCAATATTTTGAGGTAACAAGTTGCCAAGAAGTATTTTATCGAAATGTTCGTTGATTCCAAATGCTAATCCTGCAAAGAGAATTGGCCAGCCATATTGCATCATTTTTTTCCATAATTGAATATCGAAATGCCATTTTAGATTAAAATAATTTGGTGCAAAAACTAATAATGTTAATAAACTAGCAACTAAATTCGATATAAAAATATAACCAACTTGAAAGTTCGAAATATAAATCTCGTTAAAAATACTAGATGTATAACTGTTTGCTAAATTAGGTAATGCCAATAAAAAAAAGAAATTTAAAGCAAGATTTATAATTACATTTCCAATTTTGATTATTGCAAATTTAATAGGTTTCTGTTCTACTCGAAGCCTAGAAAACGGGACTATTGAAAGCGCATCAAGCACCAAAATCCAAATTGCAAAAGTGACGTATATTGCATCAGTTTTTGCCGAATCGGCTAATGTTTTTCTGAATAATAATGCAAATACAAGAAACAAAACCGATGACCAGAAAATAGATATTGTTGTGGTCTCTATAACTGATTTTTTGTTATCTTCTTTGTTGTAAAACCTAAAAAAAGAGGTTTCCATTCCGTAAGATAAAATCACATTGAAAAAAACCATTAACGATAAAACAATAGTTATTGAACCATATTCTGCTTTTGGCATAATATCGGTGTGTAATCTTACGAGCAAAAAACTTAACATTCTTGGGAGCACAGTTGCAAGTCCGTAGATGGCAGTTTGTTTGAAAAGTGATTTGTATAGACTCAAAAGTTAAATGTTTAATGCAAAAATAATATTATTTTTTAGATTTATAATTCTATTAATTTTACGAAAAACCATGTTCGTCAATAGTTTTTATAAAATGAAACCCTCGTGGGACATAACCTTGATTGTAATAAAACCGATGTGCTGTAAAATTCCCAGTAAACGCATCGAGAACTACACAGGTACAATCTAATTCTCTGGCTTTTGCGTCAACATAATCAGTCATTATTTTGCCTAAACCTTTCATTCGGTGGTCAGGATGCACTATAAAATTATCGATTTCGATATATTTTCCAGTCCAAAGTTTTGTACCAGTCCAAAAACCCGTTAACGCCACACAAACACTGTTTTCAAAAACTGCAAGTTGCTTGTAGTTGTGAGGAATCATATCTTGAAGATAATTCTGATATTTTTCTTCTGATATATTTGGATATAAATGGGTTATGATTTCGAATTGCGAAAACATTTCTGAAATTGATGTAAGTTCTTGGAGTAGCATCTTAATATATTTTATTTTAATTTACAAAGTTTCTTTCAACCATTTATAGAATTCTTTTTGCCAAACTTGTGCATTTTGTGGTTTCAGAACCCAATGGTTTTCTTCTGGAAAATACAAAAATCTAGATTTTATGCCACGCAATTGTGCTGCTTGAAATGCTTCTTGCGATTGCCCAATTGGTACTCGAAAATCGTTTCCGCCTTGAATAATCAAAATTGGTGTATTCCATTTTTCTACAAAATTGGCTGGATTAAAAGTTGTATAGGTTTTCTGAGCCACTTTATTGGATTTTTCCCAATAAGCGCCACCAAAATCCCAGTTGTTAAAAAAAACTTCTTCGGTTGTACCAAACATACTTTGTGTGTTAAAAACGCCATCGTGAGCAATAAAAGTCTTGAAACGGTTGTTGTGAATTCCGGCTAAATAAAAGACCGAATAACCTCCGTAACTAGCCCCAACACAACCCAAACGCGATTTATCTACATATTTTTCTTTGGAAACATCATCAATCGCCGACAAATAATCTTGCATAACTTGTCCGCCCCAATCTTTCGAAATTTGCTCATTCCAAGCCACTCCATGACCCGCCATTCCTCGACGATTTGGCGCAACAACTACATATCCTTGCGAAGCCATTAGCGAGAAATTCCATCGAAAAGAATAACTTTGAGTCAATGGCGATTGCGGTCCGCCTTGACAAAACAACAAAGTTGGATACTTTTTATTGACATCGAAATTGGGTGGCAAAATAACCCAAACTAACATTTTTTTGCCATCTGTTGTGGTAACATATCGTTTTTCGGTTTTTGATAAATTCAGTTTATTATAGGTTTCGGTATTGACATTCGAAATTTGTTTCCATTTTTTTTCACTCAAGGCAAATGAATAAATTTCGGCTGCATGATTCATATCGGTTCTGGTAACAATCATATTATCGCCAGAAATTGCCACCAAATCATTAACATCAAAATCGCCATTTGTGAGTTGATTTACAGTAACTGCAATTTTAGTCATTCCAGGAAAATTAACTTCAAAAAGTTGTTTTGTTCCATCTACTGGAGCCACAAAATAGATTTTTTTGCCGTCTCGACTCCACAAAAAATTATCGACAGTTCCGTCCCAAGCCGATGTTAAATTGATTTTCATTCCTTTGAAATCAACTACAATATCGTTTTTATCGGCTTCGTAACCGTCACGTTTCATTTGCAAATAAGCCAAATCGCCATTTGATGAAAATGCTGGATTGGTGTCATATCCAAGATTAGCTTCGGTGCGATTTATGGTTTTTTTAGAATCGAGATTGTATTCATAAATATTAGTATTTGTAGAAATTGCATATTGCGTTCCAGCTTTTTTCTTGCATACATATAATATAGACTTGCTGTCCGGCGACCAAACATAATCTTCGTCGCCACCGAATGGTTTTTGTGGCGCATCGAAATTTTCTGTTCCGAGAATATCAATCCCGACTGAATTTTCTTTGTTTTCTTTAAAAAAAACGTGGTTAAATTTGCCTTCGTTCCAAGTATCCCAATGGCGATAATCAAGTCCGTTGTAGATTTGTACATTCGATTTATCGAGTTCTGGATAATAATCTTTACCGTGAACTTTATCGATTTTCACTTCTTCATTATATAATAGGTATTTGCCGTCGGGCGAAATGTTTTTGTCTAAAACTAAATCTTTAGCAGATGTGATTTCGACAGCATTCCCTCCAGAAACTGGAATTGTAAAATATTTAGAATTTGACTTGTTTTCTTCAACCGATGGAAAAGCAACTTTGTAAACAATGTTTTTGGCATCTTTAGAGATTCCAAGAACCGAAACCCGACCTAGTTTCCAGAGCAATTCTGGCGACATAACATTTTGTGCCATAGCATTTAAACTTATTATTGACAAGATTAGAAATGATATTTTTTTCATAATAAAATTAATTTTTTTAAGTCTTTAAAAATACAAATTTAATTCAATAAAAAAAGCCACACTTTTCAGCATGGCTTAAAAAAAACTAAAAAAAAATTATTTTTTGATAAAACGTTTTACAACTGTTTGATCGTTTGAGGTAATTTCTATTAAATAAGTTCCAGAATATATGTTTGAAACTGGTATTTCAGAATTATTTATTTTTCCGTTGGAAACTTCTTGTCCAATCATGTTTATGATCCTGAATGTAGCATTATCCTGTAAACCAGAAATATTTAGAACATCTCCACTTACTGGATTTGGATACAAATTGAAAGAAATAGTTTTTTCTAGATTTTCATTATTTACTTCTTTAGCAGTTGAAACAATGTTTATCGTATAATCTTCAACTTGACCATAAGAAAAAGATTCGCAAGAAGTTGGTGTTCCGTTGTATTTCATCGAAACTCTCATTCTCGTTGATCCTAAAGTTGCTGTTGCTGGAATAGTAATGCTTCCAGTTGCAGTCGATGCGGTCGATGTAGCCTTTGTGAAAACAGTTTCGCCAGCATCTGTAAAAACACCGTTTTGATTATAATCAATAAAAACCGCATATCCTTCCGAATAAACAGTACTTGTCCAAGCGGGTGTAATTGTTATCGGATATGCCGTTCCGCGAGTTACATTTGTCGAAACGGTTGTAAAATTTTCGTTCCCTGCCGTTCCGGTAGATGAATTGCTGATTGTTCCAAAAACTACTTTTCCAATTTTTTCATCGGCAGTATTATTTCCTTGAGATACACAATATGTTACAGTTGTTGTTGCTGCTAATGTAGTAACATTCGCTGTATTACTAACTGCAGAGATATTTCCAGCAGCATCTTTTGCTTTTACTGAAAAAGCATAAGAAGTAGATGCTGTTAAACCTGTTATGCTTGAAGAGGTATTAGTAACCGTTCCCAATAAAGTCGAACCACTATATATGTCATAACCAGTAACGCCTACGGCATCGGTAGATGCAGTCCAAGATAAATTAGTAGTTGTTGCTGTTGTTCCAGAAGCCACTAAACTCGTTGGAGCCGTTGGTGCTGTTGTATCTGTGGATGTTGAACCTGCGGTAATTGTAAAATTCACATTAGAAACGTCAAAGAAAATATGATTACTTCCTTTTACCATTATTCTATTTGTAGTTCCAACATTATTAGGAATTGTTACGGCTTGCGACCCATCGTTTGGAGTTCCTGCAAGTAAAGTAATTGGATAGGTACTTCCTCCATCTGTCGATAAAAGAATGTCTACGTTTGCACAGTTTACACCATTTGAAGTTGTTCCTGCTACTGCCCAAGTTATAGTTTGAGAGGAATTCCCAGCGTACGAAACAGCTGTGTTTGGAGCACTCACTAAAAATGGTCCCGCAGTCGCGTTTACAGTAATGATAGTATCATCGCTATTGTTTGCTGGTCCACCTGCGTGATTGTCACGAACAGTTAATCTAAAATTTAAAGTTCTGGCAACGGACGGTAATGCTTCAACGGTAAGTTCAGTTCCTGTAGTGGTAGTTCCCCCTGCTAAAACTGATGCCATATTAGGGAAATATCTTGTTGGAGATCCAGATGCATTATATGATCTAAAATTTACTCCTGATGTTTTGGTTGCGCTTGGTGCCAAATTGGTTGTTTGTGAGTCCATTTGCTCCCAATCATAAGTTAATATATCCCCATTTGCATCTGTACCAGATCCTGTTAATGCAAAAGGAGTTCCCTTTGGAATAGTGTAATCCAAACCTGCATTTGCAGTTGGAGTTGTATTTCCAGTAGCAGTGTTGGTTTGGCAAGTAGTTGTTTTAATATAATTAGTTACCTGCTGTATAGTTATCGCGTGAAAAAATGGATCTGAATGTGGTTGCACATCTTTTATTGTAATCCCAGCATATCCCATAATTGTAGATCCCGAACCAGGTTCTACTTGTACTCCAGTCCCCTCATTACTATTACTATTTGTGGTAGTTGCAGGATCAGTTCCTTGAGTAAAAGTATGATTTCCTCCGAATTGATGTCCCATTTCGTGAGCGACATAATCAATATCAAAATTATCTCCAGCAGGAATAGCATCTGCAGGAGATGTAAATCCACTACCTTTTCCTAAAGGAACGCTTGAAGTTGGAGCCACGCAAACACATCCAATACAACCAGCATTTCCGCCACCGCCAGAAGCACCAAATAGATGACCTATGTCGTAGTTTCCACTACCGATGGTGTTGGTTAATGTTGTTTGCAATTGTTGATTCCAAGTTCCTCCCGCTCCTGCAGTTGCTCCATCATATGGATCTGTAGAAGAAGAAGTGAAAATCACTAAATCGGTATTTGAAATAAGATTCATGTGTGCGCCAAAATCTTTTTCGAAAACGCCATTAACACGAGTCATTGTGTTGTTTATTGCAGCTAAAGCCAATGCTTTTGTACCTCCAAAGTATGCAGTATATTCACCAGTAACTGAAATTGCCAATCGAAAAGTTCGTAGTTTTCCATCATCAGCATTTGGCCTAAGCAAAGCACCATTTTTTGCTAAATCTTTTTTAGCACCATCGATTACTTTACACTCAAATTTAGATAATGAAGCAACCTTATCTTGTTTTCTATAAACAGTATACACCGATTTATCAGTTGTATAAGGTTCAATAAAAACAGCAGATTTATCCGCATTAATAGTCATTGTTTCTAATCCTAGTGGCGAAACACTAAAATAAATTGTTGCTGTTGGATTTTCTACACCTTGACCTACATAGGACTTTATTTCGGGATATTTTGCTGCCAAAGCAGGATCCATATTTGAAGTTTCTAGAATCCTAAAATTTTCTAAAACACCTTCCGAGTTTGGAAACGAAACAATAACATTAGAAATTTTGTTGTTTTCACCTCTTAATACAGAATTTTTTAATTCTGATTTTAATTCATTTACATCCAATTCAAAAAGTTTTGGACTTGTAATAGAAGTTTTGTTTTCAAGAACTTTTGATGTTGTTTTTGATGTTGCTTTCCAAAGTTTCCCACTTTGCGCAAACGAAAAACCCGTTATTGCTATCAAAGCAATAGAAAGTAGTTTGTTTTTCATAAAAATATATTATTGGTTGGTTAATAGATTTCAAATATAAATGTATTTTTATCAAAAACGCAAATTTTTGCTTCCGAATATTGCTAAATATTTAAACTTTAACGTTTATACTAGCGAATATATCAATATTTACACATGTTTTTTAAATTAATAAAAAACCACTATTTTTATAAAAAATTTATCAAAATGAATTTTAGCTATTGGGAAATTAAGAATTGGTTTACAAATGTGGATTATACAATTGTAGGAAGCGGAATTGTAGGCATTCATTGTGCATTGCGATTGCGCGAACGTTTCCCAGAAAGTAAAATTTTGATTCTCGAAAAAGGAATCTTACCACAAGGAGCAAGTACAAAAAACGCAGGCTTTGCTTGTTTTGGAAGTATTTCGGAAATCGTTAATGATTTAGAAACACATACCGAGGAAGAAATTATTCAACTTATACATAAAAGAAAAAAAGGAATAGAATTGCTCCGAAAGAATTTGGGCGACGATAAAATTAATTATCAACCTTTGGGCGGATATGAACTTTTTTTGAAAAACGACACAGACACTTATAATGAATGTTTGCAAAAATTACCATTTATAAATCAGATTTTAAAATCAATATTCAAAACCGATACGTTTGCCAAAGCAGTGGATCGCTTTGGGTTTAATAAAATTCATGAATATTCGATTTTTAATCCATTCGAAGGTCAAATCGATACTGGAAACATGATGCAAAATTTATTGAAATTAGCAATTTCCGAGAATATTTTAATCTTGAACAATCAAACCGTAACCTCATTTAACGAAAATAGAACGTATGTTGATGTTGCTCTAAATGATTTTAGTTTCAAAACCCAAAAATTACTTTTTGCGACTAATGGTTTTGCATCGAAATTAACAAATGGCGCTGTAAAACCAGCAAGGGCGCAGGTAATAATTACAGAACCAATAGAGAATTTAAATATAAAAGGAACTTTTCATATTGATAAAGGATATTGCTATTTCAGAAACATTAATAATAGAATACTAATCGGTGGAGCAAGAAACCTAGATTTTGAAACCGAAAACACTACCGAATTTGGTCTCACAAATACTATTCAAAATCGTTTGGAAGAACTATTAAAAGAAGTAATTTTGCCCAACCGAAATTTTAAAATCGAACACCGTTGGAGTGGCATTATGGGATTAGGAAATTCTAAAACACCTATTATATCCCAATTATCCGAAAACGTATATTGTGGAGTTAGATTGGGAGGTATGGGCGTAGCAATTGGCAGTTTAGTAGGAACAGAATTAGCAGATTTAGTATAAAAATGGCAGTTAAAGCAAAACCAGTATCAAAAAAAAAAGTTGCAAAACAACAACCTTCAAACGGAAATAAAATCTGGAATTTCATTAAAAAAGTAGTATTTTGGTTTCTAGGAATATCTATTTTTTTTGTTATCCTTTTCAAATGGGTTCCAGTTCCTTTTACACCTTTAATGTTTACAAGAACTGTCGAACAAAAACTAAATGGAAAACAAATTAGGTGTAGTCACGATTGGGTTTCGATAGATAAAATTTCTCTAAATTTGCAAAAAGCAGTAATTACTAGCGAAGACGGAACTTTTTTGCGTCATAACGGATTCGATTTTTCTGCCATGCAAAAGGCTTTTAAGAATAATAATAAAGGTAAAAAGATAAAAGGAGGAAGCACAATTAGTCAACAAACTGCTAAAAATGTATTTTTGTGGCAGGGTAGGAGTTACGTTCGTAAAATTTTTGAAGCGTATTTTACTTTTCTAATTGAACTTTTTTGGGGTAAAGAGCGCATCATGGAAGTATATCTTAACTCAATAGAAATGGGTGATGGTATTTATGGCGCTCAAGCCGCTGCCCAGTATTGGTATCATAAAAACGCAAAAGAATTATCAGTACAACAAGCAGCTGGAATTGCAGCAATTTTACCAAATCCCAGAAAATACAAAGCATCAGATTCCTCGTCTTATATTAATAACAGAAAAGTGAAAATTTCGAAATTAATTAGATATGTTGGAAAATTAAATTATTAAATTAGATGACTAAAATAATAATTAATTGTGATGTGATTTTTAAACAATAACTGTTTTTATTAGCACTTCGTCAACTAATTTCGCATCGAGGCCTCGTTTTCGATAATGTTTCTTAACATGCTACTTCCCAAAAGCTAGACAAAATTTAATTCAAGATTTTGTTTAACAATGTTGAGCAGCATATTAATTTTAATCAATAATTTATACTTTTTCGGAATTCAATTCCGAAAAAGTATAAATAACTAAAAAACATAAATATACGAATTCTAAATTGTACCTAGATCTGCTCAAATAAATCCCAGAAATTTTCAAGAGTTACAATTTTATAAGCACAATTAGAATATTTATAAAAAAATATTTCACACAGAATTAGTTCGTTTTTTAAATTATATTTTCTAAAATCTATAGCCTATTGAGATTCCGCCTCTTCCTACAATTTTTTCTGATGTGGACAATCCACTACTATTATTGGTAGAATAATCATTTAGTAAATTTCGACCAATTCCACCGCTCAATTCAAATATTATCCCATTGTTCGTAATCCATTTGCCTCCAAGACCAATACCAATAGCAAAATCTGTTGACGATTTATTTTCGACGGTACTGTATATGTTATTATAATATCCATTATTATTATAATTGTAAGTTACTTTATCGTATTTAAAAGTATTTACAGATGCAAATCCTTCAAAGAAAAATCCAGCGGCAGGTTTTTTACCAAAATAGAATCTATAGTATGGCGTTAGACTAAAAGTTGTATTTATTTCTTTACCCGACGATAGTATTAGTGTTGCTCCCAGTCCCGATTCGCTGCTAAGCAACGCTTCGTAACTTATGCTCAATGCTCCTGCAAATATTAAATAAGTTGGATCTATTCTGAATTCGTTTTTTTTGCTGAAAGTCTCAGACCGTTTCGATTCTTTAGGGCTACTTATTGAAACAGTAGTAGTAGTTGTGGTAGTTGTAACAGGTTTATCTTCTTGGCTAAAGCCTAAAGTAAAAATCGAAACACAAACAAAAATAAGTATTTTTTTCATAAATTTAAATTTTTGCAAATATATTAAAATTATATCCTTATAATTTTTTTTAACATTTTATTTATTACAAATGCCTTTTATCTTATGATCAGTGAATTGTTATAGAATTTGAATAAAATAGATAGTAAAAAGATAAATAAGAAGCCTAATTTTTTTGAATACGTAGGAAACATATTATTTTTGATGTTTCTATTGTGAAATCTAAATATCAAAAATCTAACATTACAAAATGACCAACATACAATTCATCGCCAAACAAGTGGCAACTTCGCCAAAAAACATTGAAGCAACAATAAAATTACTCGATGAAGATTGCACAATTCCGTTTATTTCTCGCTATCGAAAAGATGCAACAGGCAATCTCGACGAGGTTTTTATTGAGCAAATTGCCAAACTTACCAAACAATATGAGGAGATTGTAAAACGCAAAGAAAGCATTCTAAAAACAATTGATGAACAAGGACAATTATCTTCCGAATTAAAAATAAAAATCACAAATAGTTTCGATTTGCAAGAATTAGAAGATTTGTATTTGCCCTATAAAAAAAAGAAAAAAACCCGTGCCGATGTGGCTCGCGAAAATGGTTTGGAACCTTTAGCAAAACTAATTTTGGCACAAAACAAAGACAATGTTGTTTTTTTATCATCTAAATATATTAATGAAAATGTAATTAATGAAGATGCAGCATTACAAGGTGCAAGAGACATTGTAGCGGAATGGATTAATGAAAATATTGCGGTTCGTCAAAGTTTACGACGACTTTATCAGCGCAAAGCGACCATCGAAACCAAAGTTGTAAAAAAGAAATCCGAAGAAGAAGGCGCTCAAAAATTCTCACAATATTTCGATTGGTGCGAAAATTTATCTAAAACGCCATCGCATCGATTATTGGCTATGTTACGAGCCGAAAACGAAGGTTTTGTAAAACTAAAAATCGAGACCGATATTGACGAAACCTATGATTTAATTGATAATTTAATCATTACAAATCCCAATTCGCCATCGATTTCGCAGGTACAATTGGCAATTGAAGATTCGTATAAAAGATTGCTAAATCCAGCAATTTCCAACGAAGTTTTGCAAGAAGCCAAAGCCAAAGCCGACAAAACCGCTATTGATGTTTTTGCTTCAAATTTAGGACAATTATTGTTGGCGCCGCCATTGGGCGAAAAACGAATTTTGGCTATCGATCCAGGATTTCGAAGCGGTTGCAAAATAGTTTGTTTGGACGAAAAAGGCGATTTGTTGTACAACGAAACCATTTATCCGCACGCGCCACAACACGAAGATGCAATGGCGATGAAGAAAATAAAATCGATGGTAAATGCATATGCTATTGATGCAATTTCGATAGGAAACGGAACCGCAAGTCGTGAAACCGAATTTTTTATAAAGAAAATCGCTTTTGATAAACCTGTTCAGGTTTTTGTAGTTTCAGAAGCAGGCGCATCGGTTTATTCGGCGAGTAAAATTGCTCGTGAGGAATTTCCGAATTATGATGTAACGGTTCGTGGTTCGGTTTCGATTGGAAGACGACTTTCAGATCCGTTGGCGGAATTGGTAAAAATCGACCCAAAAGCAATAGGCGTAGGACAGTACCAACATGATGTGGATCAAAATAAATTAAAAGAAGAGTTAGATGCAACAGTTATTAGATGCGTGAATTCGGTGGGAATAAATATAAACACTGCAAGCAAACATTTACTGAGTTACGTGAGTGGAATAGGGGAGAAGTTAGCCGAAAACATTGTGCAATATCGCTCGGAAAACGGTCCATTTGATGACCGAAAACAACTCAAAAAAGTGCCTCGATTGGGAGATAAAGCCTATCAACAAGGAGTTGCTTTTATTAGAATTAAAGACGGAAAAAATCCGTTGGACAATTCGGCGGTGCATCCAGAAGCGTATGTTATTGTCGAAAAAATGGCCAAAGATTTGAAACTTTCCGTTAATGATTTGATTGCAAATAAAGAAAAAACGGCACTCATAAAACCTGAAAATTATATCACTTCTGAAATTGGTTTATTAACTTTAAAAGACATTATTAAAGAACTTGAAAAACCCGGATTAGACCCAAGAAAATCTGCCAAAGTTTTTGAATTTGACCCTAACGTAAAAACCATTAAAGATGTTCGAACCGGAATGATTTTGCCAGGAATTGTTAATAATATTACCGCTTTTGGTTGTTTTGTAGATATAGGTACTAAAGAAAGTGGACTAGTTCACATTTCGCAACTCAAAGCGGGTTTTGTGAGCGATGTAAACGAGGTTGTAAAACTACATCAGCACGTTACCGTAAAAGTTGTTGAAGTCGATGAGGATAGAAAAAGGATACAATTGACGATGGTTATTTGAATTTGTAAATAATAACTGTAATATAAAAAATTAAAATTATTTTAAATGCACCTCAACTTTTTTTAGGTTCATATATTAAAATCTAAATAGTTTCGTTTATATTATATTTGTACATTGATATTTAAAACATGAGGAAACTTTTTCTATTTATAATTATATTTTTTTTAATATCGCATGTTTTTCCGCAAAACAATTTGCTTTGGAAAGGCTATTTTTCTTACAACAAAATCAAAGACGTTTCCGAATCGTCTAGCAAAGTTTATGTTGCATCGGAAAACGCAATGTTTTCTAAAGACCTGTTAACAAATGATTTAAAAACCAGAAATACTATAGATGGACTTTCTGGTCAAACAATTTCTTCGATTTATTATAGTGCTGCATTCAATAAAACTATTGTTGGATATGAAAATGGACTTTTGATTGTTGTTAACGAAAAAGATGGAAGTGTTTTTAATGCTATCGGGATTATTCAAAAATCGATTCCATCAAACATAAAAAAAATAAATAATTTTTTTGAAAATAATGGAATTATCTATGTTTCTTGTGATTTTGGAATTGTGCAGTTTAATCTAAACACCAACGAATTTGGTGATACTTATTTTCTTGGCAACACAGTTTCTGATTATATTTCAGTTACACAATTAACGGTTTTTAACAATTCAATATATGCCGTTACACCAAATAACGGAATTAAAAAAGGCGATTTGTCAAACCCGAACTTAAATGATTTTAGTCAATGGCAAACTTTTGATGCAGGATACTGGAATGGAGTAGCAACGATAAATAATCAAATTGTAGCCTCGAACACAAATAATAATTTATATAAATTTTCAACAAACGTAGCGTCTTTGTTTTTTACTAATTTTCAAACGGTAGTCGATTTTAGAGTTTTTAATGAAAATTTAATTTGTACAACAGCATCTAAAGTCGTTGTTTTTGATAATTTGTTAATTCCGACTTCGCAAATAAATAGTTCTTCCATAAACGTTCCTGTTCAGTTTACGTGTGCTACACAAATCAGTAATTCTATTTTTATAGGAACGCTACAGAACGGATTGTATTCGACTACAATATCTAACATATCTGTTTTCGAAAACCCAACGCCAAACGGCCCCATTCGGAATGTGATTTTTGGAGTTACTGCATCGACAAATAATTTATATGCTGTTTATGGAGGTTACGATGGCGGATACAACCCATATACCTACACGAACTCTAACGTTCCAGATGCTTTTGGGGTTAGTAGATTTTCGGATAATTATTGGAAAAACATGCCTTATTCGGATGTTCTTGGGGCAAAAGCATTGGTTAGAACGACTATAAATCCTGTAAATAAAAATCAGGTGTACATTAGTTCCTTTTTTTCTGGACTTTTAAAACTCGATGCTGGGATTCCATCAATACTTTATAATCAAACAAATAGCGGTTTAGAAACGCTTGTAGATCCCGCAAGTCCAAATCCAGCATATATAGATATTCGAGTTAATGGTGCTGCATTCGACAAAACAGGAAATTTGTGGATGACAAATGCACTAATCAAAAATGGGTTGAAAGTTTTTAAAAACAATGGTACGTGGCAATCATATAATTTACAAAGTATTTTAACCGCTCCGCTCGAAACGAATTACGGAAACCTTGTTATTGACAAGAACAATACAAAATGGTTTGCTTGTAACCAAAACGGAGTGATTGCATTCAACGAAAACGGAAATGTTTTTAAAAAAATTGACTTTGGTGCCACGCTAGGAAATTTACCTTTTATTGATGCAAGAGTCGTCGCTATCGACAATAAAAATCAACTTTGGATTGGAACCACAAAAGGATTACGAGTTCTTGCAAGTGTCGATAGTTTTCTGACAACTGTTCAGCCAATTTCAAATCCAATTATTATTCTTGAAGAAAATCTAGCACAAGAACTTTTCTTCGAACAGTCTATAAAGGATATTGTTGTTGATGGAGCCAATCGAAAATGGATTGGAACGGTAGATTCTGGAGTTTTTCTGATTTCGCCAAACGGTCAGCAAACGATATATCATTTTACGACCACTAATTCGCCTTTGCCAAGTAATTCGATTTTAGATATTGATATTGATGCAGAAACAGGAGAAGTTTTTTTTGCAACCACCAAAGGTATGATTTCATTCAAAGGCGTTTCGACCAAAGGAAGTGATAATCTCGAAAACGTTTATATTTATCCAAACCCAGTTCGTCCAGAATTTACCGACACTGTAAAAATTAGCGGATTGCTTGACAAAGCAACCGTAAAAATAACCGATATCGAAGGTAGTTTAGTTTTCGAAGCAACCTCTGCGGGAGGAACGATAGAGTGGGACACAACAGCCTTTGGAAAATATAAAGTCGCCTCGGGAGTTTACATGGTTTTTGTTTCGGCGCAAGACGGGGGAGAAACGAAAGTCAAAAAAGTAATGATAATTCGATAAATTTTGAATTATAAATGCAAATAAAAACAAGAGCAATAGTCATTTCGACATTAAAATTCCAAGAAAAAAGTCTCATTGTCAAATGTTTCACACTTTCCGACGGGTTAAAATCTTATATAGTTCGAGATGCTTTTTCATCAAGAAAATCCAATCAAAAAATCGCCTATTTTCAGCCATTAACCATTCTCGAAATCGAAGCCGTTCATAAAAACAAAGGCACTTTAGAAAATTTCAAAGAAATAAAAATTGCTCAACCCTTTCAAACCATACATTCAAATATTTTCAAAAGTACAATTGTCATGTTCGTTTCCGAGATTTTGCACCATGCTATTTACGAAGAAGAAAAAAACGAAAATCTTTTTACTTTTATAGAAACTGCACTTCATTGGCTCGATAATCATTCAGAGATTGCTAATTTTCATTTAATATTAATGCTCGAAATAACTAAATATCTCGGATTTTACCCAGATATTTCAGATATTGATCAAAAGCATTTCGAATTAAACGAAGGTCGATTCTCGCCATTTCAAGCAACAAGTTCATTATCCGAACACGAAACCAGTCTATTCAAAAAACTTATCGATTTAAAATTCGACAACAATCAAAAAATATTTCACGTTATCGAACGCCAAATTCTTTTAAAAATCCTCATAGATTACTTCACAATCCACCTTGAGGGATTTAAAAAACCAAAATCACTTGACGTTCTAAAAGAAGTTTTTGCATAAATAATAAATATCAGTTTTCTTTTTTTCACAATCGCAAAAACTCAAAACTCATAACTCAAAACTCACAACTATTTATTACTTTTGCAACCAGAATAAAGAAAACACAAAATGAGCACAAAATTCACTGAATACAAAGGACTTGACCTACCAACCGTAGCGTCAGAAGTTCTTGATTTTTGGAAAAAAGAAAATATATTCGAACAATCGGTAACCTCTCGCGAAGGCAAAACGCCATTTGTATTTTTCGAAGGGCCACCTTCTGCCAACGGATTGCCTGGCATTCATCATGTTATGGCACGCGCCATCAAAGATATTTTTTGCAGATATAAAACCCAAAAAGGCTTTCAAGTAAAACGAAAAGCCGGTTGGGACACGCATGGATTGCCAGTAGAATTAGGCACCGAAAAAGAACTTGGCATCACTAAAGAAGACATTGGTACCAAAATCTCTATTGAAGAATACAACGAAGCCTGCAAAAAAACGGTAATGCGTTACACTGATGTGTGGAACGATCTCACCGAAAAAATGGGTTATTGGGTCGATATGCAAGATCCTTATGTAACCTACAAACCAAAATATATGGAATCGGTTTGGTGGCTTTTGAAACAAATCTACAACAAAGATTTGATGTACAAAGGTTACACCATTCAGCCGTATTCCCCAAAAGCAGGAACAGGATTATCTTCTCACGAAGTCAATCAACCGGGTTCGTATCGTGATGTTACTGACACAACGATTGTTGCCCAGTTTAAAGCGTTAAATGAAACGTTACCCGATTTTTTACAAGAATTTGGAGAAATACATTTCTTGGCTTGGACGACAACACCTTGGACTTTGCCTTCGAATACCGCTTTGACTGTTGGCTCAAAAATCGATTATGTTTTGGTTGAAACAGTTAATCAATATACTTTCTTACCCATTAAAGTAATTTTGGCTAAAAATTTAATAGTTAAATTTTTTGGAAGAATTGATCCATCTACCACTTTTGAAAATCAAGATTTAGATGTTAAGATAGGTGTAAGTCCAAAACGAGCTAAATATACTCAACACAAAATCCTTGCCGAATGTAAAGGCGCCGATTTAGTCGGAATTCGATACGAACAATTAATGAAATTGGCGTTGCCTTACGAAAATGCCGAAAACGCATTTCGAGTAATTGCTGGAGATTTCGTTACCACTGAAGACGGAACTGGAATCGTGCATACTGCGCCAACTTTTGGTGCCGATGATGCCAAAGTTGCCAAAGAAGCATCGCCAGAAATTCCACCAATGTTGGTGCTGGACGAAAATGGAAATCCTGTTCCTTTAGTAGATTTGCAAGGGAAATTTATTCACGGTTTGGGTGAATTATCTGGGAAATACGTTAAAAATGAATATTATAACGACAACGAAGCACCAGAACGTTCAGCTGATGTAGATATTGCAATTCAATTAAAAGAAGAAAACAAGGCATTTAAAGTCGAGAAATACGTGCACAGTTACCCACATTGTTGGAGAACCGACAAACCTATTTTGTATTATCCGCTTGATTCTTGGTTTATAAAAATCACCGAAGTTCGTGATCGAATGTTCGAACTCAACGAAACCATCAATTGGAAACCCAAAGCCACCGGCGAAGGTCGTTTCGGAAATTGGTTAAAAAATGCCAACGATTGGAATCTTTCTCGCTCAAGATATTGGGGAATTCCTTTGCCAATTTGGAGAACCGAAGATGGAACTGAGGAAATTTTAATCGGTTCGGTGGAAGAATTGTACAACGAAATAGAGAAATCGGTTTCGGCTGGTTTTCAAACTTCAAATCCATTTTCTGGTTTCGAAATCGGAAATATGTCTGAAGAAAATTACGATTTAATCGATTTACATAAAAATGTGGTTGACCAAATTACATTAGTATCAGCATCGGGAAAACCTATGAAACGTGAATCCGATTTGATTGATGTTTGGTTCGATTCAGGATCTATGCCTTATGCGCAATGGCATTATCCATTTGAAAATAAAGATAAAATAGATGAAAATAAAGATTTTCCAGGAGATTTCATAGCCGAAGGTGTTGATCAAACACGTGGTTGGTTTTATACTTTGCACGCCATTTCAACATTGGTATTTGATAAAATATCGTATAAAAATGTAGTTTCTAACGGTTTGGTTTTAGACAAAAACGGTCAAAAAATGTCCAAACGTTTAGGAAACGCTGCCGATCCTTTTATAACATTGGCAGAATATGGTCCTGATGCTACGCGTTGGTATATGATTTCGAACGCAAATCCGTGGGATAATTTGAAGTTCGATTTAGAAGGGATTGCTGAAGTTCGTCGAAAATTCTTCGGAACATTATACAATACCTATTCTTTTTTTGCCTTGTATGCCAATTTAGATAATTTTACATATTCGGAAGCAGAAATTCCGCTAGAAGAACGACCAGAAATTGATCGTTGGATTTTATCTGAATTGAATACGTTGATAAAAACTGTTGACGAAGCCTATGCTGATTACGAACCAACCAAAGCAACACGGGCAATTTCGGAATTTGTTTCAGAAAATTTGAGTAATTGGTACGTTCGTTTGTGCCGTCGTCGTTTTTGGAAAGGCGAATATGCACAAGATAAAATCGCGGCCTATCAAACTTTATATACCTGTTTGCTCACGATTAGCAAATTAGGCGCGCCAGTTGCTCCATTTTTTATGGACAAACTTTACAAAGATTTAACCAAAACCACGCAATCAGAAAAATACGACAGTGTACATTTGTCGCTGTTTCCAGAAATAGTTGAAAAGTTTGTTGATAAATCGTTGGAAGGTAGAATGCAGAAAGCACAAACCATCTCTTCGTTAGTATTATCACTTCGAAAAAAGGAAATGATTAAGGTGCGCCAACCATTACAAAAGATAATGATTCCGATACTTAACGAAGGTTTTAGAGACGAAATCGAAGCAGTTTCGGACTTGATAAAAGCAGAAGTAAACGTAAAAGAAATCGTACTTCTTGATGATGCTTCGGGGATTTTGGTAAAGCAAATAAAACCAAATTTCAAAGCATTAGGGCCACGATTTGGAAAAGATATGAATCTGATTGCCAATGAAATAAAGTCGTTATCGACAACTCAAATCAACCAATTAGACAAAGATGGAAGCCTAAATATTGTTATATCAGGAAATGATGTAATTTTAACAACAGAAGATGTAGAGATTTCTTCGCAAGATATTGAAGGTTGGTTAGTCGCAAATGCTAATGGAATAACCGTTGCGCTCGACATTACAATATCCGAAGAATTGAAACAAGAAGGAATTGCACGCGAGTTGGTAAACAGAATTCAGAATATTCGAAAAGATTCAGGATTTGAAGTTACTGATAAAATAAAAGTTCAGTTATTTAATAACGAAGTATTAGAAAATGCAGTTTCTAAAAATTTAGAATATATTAAGTCAGAAACATTAACCGAAAGTTTAATGTTTGAGAATCAAATAATAAACGGCATAGAAATTGAGTTTGATGATATAAAAACAATGATATTAATTACTAAATAGTATAAAAATGATAGTAGACGAAATAACAAGATATTCTGATGCTGATTTAGCAGAATTTAAAGAATTGATCTTAAATAAAATAAACAAAGCACAAACCGATTTAGATTTAATCAAAAGTGCCTATATGAACGATTTGAATAACGGAACGGACGACACTTCCCCAACTTTCAAAGCATTTGAAGAAGGTAGCGAAACAATGTCAAAAGAAGCGAATTCTCAATTGGCAATTCGTCAAGAAAAATTTATTCGTGATTTGAAAAATGCACTTTTCCGTGTCGAGAACAAAACTTACGGCGTTTGTAAAGTTTCGGGTAAATTAATTGCAAAAGAGCGTTTGATGGTTGTTCCTCATGCAACCATGAGCATGGAATCGAAAATAGCTCAACGATAATTCAATTTTTATAAAATATTAACGCCTCAACCGAGGCGTTTTTTATGTAAATTAAAAAAAAATGCGTAATTTTGTTAAAGAAATAAAAAGTAATTTTTAGTATTAAATCTGCTGTTCATAACAAATAAAGATGGAAGAATATAAAGACGAAATTAATTTGGGCGATAATGTTGTAAAGAAACTAAAAGGAATCTATGATCCCGAAATTCCAGTCGATATTTATGAACTCGGATTAATTTACGATGTGATGATAAACGAAGATAACGAGGTAAAAATATTGATGACATTAACATCCCCAAATTGCCCAGTTGCCGAAAGTTTGCCTCGCGAAGTCGAGGAAAAAGTAAAAACAATTGCTGAAGTAAAATCTTGTGAAGTAGAAATTACTTTTGATCCGCCTTGGAGCAAAGATTTGATGAGCGAAGAAGCAAAATTAGAACTCGGAATGCTTTAGATTTTTCATTTTAGATTTCAAAAAATGCAAGAAATAATAAATAAAGTTGCAAACTCAGTACTCGAAGTTTTTGATCTCGAGGATTATTATGTTGAGGGTGTTCGAACTCAAATCGATATTTCGCAATGGCTTTACGAAGGTTTTTTGTTGCGAGAAAAAGATTTTAGAGAAAAACTAAAAAATCACAGTTGGACACAATATCAAAATCAATACGTTGTTATAAATTGCTCGACAGATGCTATCCTACCTGCTTGGGCATCGATTTTGGTAACAGTTTACGCTACCCCTTACGCTAAAAAAGTAATTTCAGGAAATTTTAACGATTTAGAAACTTCGCTTTATCAAGAAATACTTTCGAAATTAGATTATTCAATATATGAGAATAAACCTTTAATTTTAAAAGGTTGTTCCCGAAAACCAGTTCCAGAAAGCGCTTACGTTTTAGCAATTCAGCATTTGCAACCTTTTGCAAAAAGTATTATGTATGGCGAGGCTTGCTCGGCTGTACCTCTTTTTAAAAGGCAAAAATAATTTTTTTAACACAGTAATGCAATAAAAAGTTTGTTAAATTCGTTATAAGTTATATTTTTGCAAAAATTATAACACAAACAAAATGAAAAAATTAGCATTATTATTAATTTTATTATCCACTTTTTCGACCGTTAAGGCGCAAGAAACAGATAAAGAAATTATTGAAAGAACCGCAAAAGCTGCAGAAAGATTAAAAGAAGAAACAACCGATGGTTGGAAAAAAGTAGGGACAATTTCTTTTTTGTTTAATCAATCAGCGTTTAATAATAATTGGTCTGCTGGCGGAATTTCTAGTTATTCAGGTAATCTAACTATAAATTATAATTTTAATTACAAAAGAAATAATTGGGTTTTGGACAACAAAATCTTTGGAGCCTATGGTTTAACTCAAATAAAAGGAGCCGCAAATGCTGTAAAATCGGATGACCGTTTGGAATTCACTTCAATTGCTGGTAGAAAAGCAGGTGGATATTGGTATTATTCAGCATTTTTGAATTTCAAAACACAAATGGATTCTGGATTTGATGCACTAAACATCAAAACTTCACATTTTTTGTCTCCAGCATATTTGCAATTTGGACCAGGAATGTTATGGAAAAAAAGTGATAATTTAAAATTTAACATTACTCCAGCATCAACACGATTTATTTTTGTTGATAAACAATTTACAAAATTAGGCTCAGCATATGGTGTTTTACAAGGAAAAGACTCGAGAGTTGAATTTGGAGCCAGTCTTGCAGGATATTACAAATTGAATTTGATGGAAAACGTTTCGATGGAAAACATTTTAAATTTATATTCCAACTATTTAGATAAACCACAAAATGTTGATGTCGATTATCAAATGAATTTAATAATGAAAGTAAATAAATATATTTCTGCCAATTTGTCATTTCAAACTATTTACGACGACAATACTGTTCAAGCAGTTCAGGTTCGAGAAGTCTTTGGACTTGGCGTAAATTACGGATTCTGATATTTTATTTTTTTAAACAAAAACGCTTCTATACCAATAGTTTAGAAGCGTTTTTTTTTGCGTTACACAGAAGTTAATCTAATTTATCTGTTAATTTTTCGAATACTTTTTTAGCACTTTTTCCTTGATATAAAATTTCATAAACAGCATCGATAATTGGAGTTTTTGCACCGTAGTTCTGGTTCAGTTCCCAAGCACTTTTTGTAGCATAATAACCTTCGGCAACCATGCTCATTTCCATTTGTGCTGATTTTACGGTGTAGCCTTTACCTATCATATTCCCAAACATTCGATTGCGCGAAAAAACCGAGTAACCTGTTACCAGCAAATCTCCTAAATAAGCAGAATCGTTGATATTTCGTTTCATTTTATGGACTTTTTTGATGAATTTTTTCATTTCTCGAATGCCATTACTCATCAAAACGGATTGAAAATTATCGCCATATCCTATTCCATGAGCAATTCCAGCAGCAATAGCATAGATGTTTTTGAGCATTGCAGCATATTCCGTTCCGATAATATCATCAGTAATTTTTGCTTTTATAAAATCTCCAGACAAACATTTGGCAACAATCTTGGCTTTTTCGGCATCACCACAAGCAATTGTCAAGTAGGATAAACGTTCTAAAGCAACTTCTTCTGCATGGCACGGCCCTGTGATTACTCCAATATTTTCGAACGGAATAGAATAGATTTTATTAAAATGTTCACCTACAATTAAACTTGTTTCTGGAACAATTCCTTTTATTGCAGAAAAAATTACCTTTCCTTCAAGACTTTCAGTCATTTTCCTAAGTTCGCCACCGACAAATGCCGATGGAACTGCAAAAATTATATAATCAGCATAGGCAATTGCTTCGTTGATATTGCTTGTTAGTTTCAGTTTTTTGAGATCAAACTCTACACCACTCAAATAATTTGGGTTATGATGGTATTTTTTGATGTATTCAACGGCTTCGTCATTACGCATATACCAAGCAATTTCTGGAACGTTTACGCATAACATTTTGGCAATTGCAGTTGCCCAACTTCCGCCTCCAATAACTGCAAACTTTGGGTATGTTGTCATTTTAAATAAATATAATTCAAATGTAATTAAAATAGACTTAAAATTATTGATTTTGAAATTAAACTTCTAATTTGGAATTACTACTTTTAACTTATATTTATCATTATCAATACAATAACAATTAAATAGATACGTTTTATATATATATGAATTTTATATTGGTTTGTTTTATTCATGTAATTTAAAGTTAGTTAAGTTTTGTTTTTTGGTTAAGAAAAAAGGCGTTCGAGAGTTTATCTTGAGCGCCTTTTGAAATTTTTATTATATGATTTTCTAATAACTCATTTCTACAATTTCTCTCACTTTTTCTAACGTAATGTTTTGTTTCTCTCCAAGTCCAAGCCATTTTCTTTCTTCAAAACGATTCACAATAAAGTTTGCAGTTTCTTTATAATCAGATGTGAATTCAGAAATTTTGGTTTGCATTCCCATTTTTTTAAAAAATTCTATTGTTTTTTCAATGGCTTTATTGGCTTTTTCATCAACAGAATTTCCTTGAACGTTAAAAATGCGTTCGCCATATTGTGCTAATTTATCTTTTTTGGTTTCGAACATTACCTTATATAAACTAGGCGCAATGATTGCCAATGTTCTGGCATGATCTATCTCGTATAACGCTGTCAGTTCGTGTCCAATCATGTGCGTTGCCCAATCCGAAGGGACTCCTTTTTGGATTAATCCGTTCAACGCCATTGTTGCGCTCCACATAAAGTTGGATGCCAGTTTATAATCCGTTGGATTTTCGACAACGCTTGGTCCAATTTCTACTAATGTTTGCAGAATACTTTCGGCAAAACGATCTTGCAAAATCGCATCCGTAGGATAAGTTAAATACTGCTCCATCACATGTGTAAAAGCATCGACAACGCCGTTTTGCAATTGGCGTTTTGGTAATGATGCAATTACGGTTGGATCGCAAATCGAGAATTTCGGAAACAAAGCGCTTCCGCCAAGGGTTAGTTTTTCTTGCGTAGTTTCAATAGTAACTACTGCACCAGAATTCATTTCAGAACCTGTTGCTGGCAAAGTCAAAACCACGCCAAAAGGAATCACTTTAGATAAATCAGTAAACAAAACTCGATTTTTAAGAATATCAATATGATTTCCTTCGTAATGAGTTGCACCCGAAATAAATTTTACGCCATCAATAACGCTACCGCCACCAACGGCAAGTATGAAAGTTATTTTTTCTTTTTTAACAATTTCGACAACTTTCATCAAAGTTTCAAATCTTGGATTGGGTTCGATACCACCAAATTCGATGATTTCGAAACTATCTAAGTTTTTAATTACTTGCTCGTGAATGCCATTTTTGAAAATGCTTCCACCGCCATACGCCAAAAGAATTTTTGCACCAGCAGGAACTAAAGTTGGCAATTTTTGCATCTGATCTTTACCAAAAACATAATTGGTAGGATTGTATAATTCGAAGTTTAACATCAGTTTTTTTATTTAGAGTTTTTAAAACCTTAAAGTTACGCAACATATTAATAAGGTAATTTTAAATATTTGTTAATTAAAAAACTTTTGTTCCTAGCACGTAAAGTTTACAAAATTAAAACTAATACAGCAACTAAACTGTTAAAAAAAGAGCAGTATTTACAAATTAATCAGATAAAAATTATATACAATGAAAAAAAAAAACTATTTTTGTTAATCTAAAAAAATTAAATTATTATGAAAAAAGTATTACTAGTAGTAACATTTTTGTTTGCTGTTTGTATATCTCAAGCGCAAACAGACAAATTTTGGTCCGCTTTCTCAAATAAAGAAAGTGTAATCAAATACAAAGGAACCGAAAGAGCCTCTTTTCCAACGCAATTTGATTTATATCAAATAAACTTGGAAAGTTTCAAACAAACATTGTTTTCGAAAAACGGAAAACAAATCATTTCTGTGCCAAACACATCAGGTGTTTTGGAACAGTACGAAATGGTCGAAGCATCTAACTTCGACGCCCAATTACAAGCGCGTTTTCCCGAAATCAGAGCCTATTCTGGAAAAGGAATTTCTGATAAATCGGCAACACTAAAACTAAGTATTTCGCCACAAGGAATACAAACGATGGTTTTTAGAGCCGACAAAGAAAATGAGTTTATGGAACAATATTCTCAGGACGGAACAATATATGTAGTGTATGATTCTAAAAGAAGTTCAGGAAAATTAGGTTGGAATTGTTCCACCGACGATGTTAAATTATTTGAGGATATTAAACATAAATTTCAAAATTCAAATACAAACAAATCGAGTGTGGGTCAACTAAAAACCATGCGATTGGCACAGTCTTGTACTGCGGAATATGCCAACTATTTTGGAGCAACAAGCATTACTCAAGTAGGATTGGTCATAACAGCATTTAACAACACACTTACTCGTTGTAATGGTGTGTACGAAAAAGATTTGGGGTTACATTTAAATATAATCAGCGAGTCTACAAACGTTATTTATTATGATCCTGCAACCGATCCGTATTCAATTGCTACTGGAACTACTGGTGGTGCTGCGGGAGCTTGGAATACAGAATTACAAAACACGTTAAGTAGCAATCTCGGCGCAACTCTTGCTGCAAGCAATCTATTATATGATATAGGTCACCTATTTGGCGCTTCTGGTGGTGGTGGAAATGCAGGATGTATTGGTTGTGTGTGTAGAAATGATACCGCAAGTACAACCGATAAAAACAAAGGTTCTGGATTTACTTCTCCAGGAACTGGTGGTCCACTTGGCGACAATTTCGATATTGACTATGTGGTTCATGAGGTGGGGCATCAATTAGGAGGAAATCATACTTATTCACACCTGAACGAAGGTACTGGTGTGAACATGGAAGTAGGTTCTGGAGTAACCATAATGGGTTATGCGGGAATTACATCGCAAGATGTAGCACCACACTCTATCGATGCGTATCATGCAGCATCGATTGCTCAAATTCAAGCAAATTTAGCGACCAAAACATGTCCGGTTACTTCATCTATAACCGCAAACAATGCAACGCCAGTCGCTAATGCGGGATTAGATTACACGATTCCGAAAAGCACCTCGTTTAAATTAACAGGTTCGGCAACTGATTCCAACCCCAACGATGTATTAACCTATAGTTGGGAACAATACGACGATGATTCTGCGGCTCAAACAGCTGCAGCGAGTGCTGCCATTGTAGGAAAAGTAATAGGTCCAAACTGGAGATCGTATAGCGCAACTACATCGCCATCGCGATATTTACCAAACATTACAACAGTAGTTGCAAATTCTCAAACTACACTAGGAACAGGAAACGATGGAATTAATGTTGAGGCATTGAGTAGTGTGGCGAGAGCGTTAAATTTTAGACTTACCGTAAGAGACAATGCTGTATTCAGTTCTACAGCACCATCGGTAGGTCAAACAAATTTTGATGACATGGTAGTTACCGTAAGCGGTGTTGCGGGACCATTTGTAGTAAATACTCCAAACACGGCTGTTTCTTGGCCAGTTGGCTCTACACAAAGCGTATCTTGGGCTGTGGCAGGAACAACTGCAAACGGAGTTAATGCTGCTGCGGTTGACATTTTATTATCCACTGATGGTGGGTTTACGTACCCTATTACCTTGGCTACCAATGTACCAAATAATGGAAGTGCTAACATTACCGTACCAAACAATGTTGGAACAACTAACAGAGTTATGGTAAAAGGGTATCAGCATATCTTTTTTGATATTTCGAATGTGAATTTTACCATTGCTGCTGCAACACCTTCTTACTCTGTATCTGTTTCAGGATCGGACACTGTTAGTGTTTGTACGGCAGTTCCGACTGCTGTTTACGCTATTAATTATAGCGCTTTGGGAGGTTTTTCGGGAACAACAACGTTTAGTGCCACAGGAAATCCTGCAGGTTCAACAGTAACTTTTAGCCCTACAACCATGGGTGCTACTTCTGGAACAGTAACTATGACGGTTAGTGGTTTAACAACTACACCTATTGGAAATTATGCTATTACGGCTAGTGCGACTTCTGGTTTAAGCTCACAAACTTTACCTTTCTATCTGAATGTTAGTATTGCTGCGGTGAGTTTAACGGCACCTGCAAACAACGCCACGGGGCAAAACACCGCACTTGCTTTGTCATGGGTTGCGAATTCTGTGGCAACCTCGTATGATGTACAAGTCTCCACAAGTCCTACTTTTGCTAGTATATTTAGTTCTGGTAATGCTACCACAAACACCTATAGCGTTACAGGTTTAGCACAAGGAACACTATATTATTGGAGAGTTTTACCAAAAAACGCAACATGTTCAGGAACGTATGGAACGGCTTTTAATTTTACAACGGGGACTATTACTTGTGCTACAACTGCTGCAACAACAGGTTTGCCACTAACGATTCCAATTACGCTTACTGCGGTATTCACTGGTATATCTACTCTAAGTATTCCTGCTGGTGGAACTATATCCGATGTAAATGTAACAATGAACATTAATCATACTTGGGTAAATGATTTGACAGTAAGTTTAAAAAGCCCTGCTGGAACATCGGTTGATTTGTTTAAAAATGTATGCGATCCGACCAACGGAAATATAGACATTAATGCCTCATTCGATGATTCTGGCGTTGCATTAGTTTGTAACCCAGGACCAACTCCTGCTGGAATTTCTGGAAACATTATACCTGCTCAAGCCTTATCAGCATTTAACGGACAAAGTTCTACAGGAACATGGACATTAACCGTTGTTGACGCTTACAATGGTGATGGTGGAAAACTAAATAGTTGGAGTTTAAATATTTGTACCGTAGCGCCTTTGGGTATTCAACAAAATCAATTTACGGATTTTGCTTTGTTTCCAAACCCAAACAATGGTAATTTTAATTTAAAGTTTACTTCCAATTCGTCTAACGATATTAAAGTAAGCGTCAATGACATTGCAGGTCGTTTGGTATATGATAACTCATTTCAAAACTCGGGTGTGTTTAATCAAGAAATAAACCTCAACAAAGTTCAGGCTGGTATTTACTTGGTTACCGTTACCGATGGAGAAATTAAGACTACAAAAAGAATAATTGTGGAGTAATATTTATGATTTCAATAAAAAAAGGGAAGATGCAAATCTTCCCTTTTTTTATTTTTTATTTTTACGGTATTATATAGAAAAGCCATTACTGCTAACGACCATTAAAACCCGTCATGGTGTTTTCTGTACCCGAACTTACGAACGATTGGATAATTTCTGAAGCCATTTTTAGTCTTTCCTTTAGTTTTTCTATCTCGGAATCATTCCATTCGCCAAGTACGTAATCTACTTGTTTTCCTTTTTTGAATTCATCACTTATTCCAAATCGAAAACGTGGATACTCGTTAGAGTTTAAACAAAAATTGATGTTTTTAAGACCGTTATGCCCACCATCGCTTCCTTTCGAGCGTATTCTGATGGTGCCAAACGACAGGTTCAAATCATCAGTGATAACCAAAATGTTTTGTTGCGGAATACTTTCTTTATCCATCCAAAACTTTACGGCTTTGCCACTTAGGTTCATGTAGGTATTTGGTTTTAGTAAAAAAACCTGTTTTCCGTTAATTCGATGTTTTGCAACGGAACCTAATTTTAGCGTTTCGAAGTTTAAATTTTCTTGTTGAGCAAAAAAATCTAAAACTTTAAACCCAACATTGTGGCGCGTGTTGGTATATTCGTTACCGATATTTCCGAGTCCAACAATCAAAAATTTATTCATAGTATTGATTTCTTGTTCAATGATTCTTTTAGAAAAAAGATTTTTTATTGAGTTTAACATTTTTTAGTTTTTCAATTTTTTTACAAAGTAAATTATTTTTAAGTCATAAAAAAACAAACCTACAAGGATTTCTTGTAGGTTCGAATTAGTTTTATAAAACTCTTTTAAAATTAGCGCACTCCGTGCATCATTTTTTTCAAGAATGGAGTAAGAGCAAAGAGTATAACAGATGCAAGTCCAGTTAGAATTACAAAAACCATAAAAAACTCAAAAAGATTATGAATCTCAAAACCTGCAAATACAGGATTGTGATCCGCAATTTGATTTTTTGCTAATAATTGTAATTGTTCTGCAGTAGGAATAATTTTTTTGTCTAAAATGGCTTGTAAATCAATTCCAAGTTCTTTGGCTTTATTAAACTTATCTCCTGTTGAAGGCAGAATAGAGCCTAAAGTTCCTGCCAAAGCATAGCCAGAAGCATTTGATAAAAAGAAAACACCATACAATAAAGAAGAGAAACGTTTTGGTGACAATTTTCCGACTAACGATAATCCTATTGGAGACAAACATAACTCAGCACAAGTCTGAATTAGATATAATAATATTAACCATTTAATTGCCAAAAGACCATCATTACCCAAATCTTTTACATTATGAGCAATAATAAAATAACTTAGGGCAACCAATGCCAATCCTGCAGCTTGTTTCATTGGGGAAATTGGTTCTATATCTTTACTTCTAAGATAATCCCAAAGCATACTAAACGGCACAGCAAAAATAACCACAAATAATCCGTTGAAAATTTGTACCATTGATGGAGGCATGTTCCAACCAAAGAAATTTCTATCGCATTGATTATCGGCAATAAATGTTAATGATGAACCTGCTTGCTCGAAGGCTGCCCAAAAGAAAATCACAAAAAAAGCAACAATATAAATTACTAAAATTCGATCTCTTTCTATTTTCGTTAAGGATGTATCCGAAATTATTAATCCTGCTAACGATAATCCGCTTGAGTAGATTAGAGAATAAATAAAATTTTGACCAAAAACAAAGTAAAAGACACAACCAAGAAATAGAAATGCAATAATTGCTAAAGCAAGAGCTTTTGTAGAAAAAACAGCTTTTTGCGCCTCTCCCTCTTCGTAGTGAGAAGCATCGTTTGTAGAAGGTAATCCACCCAGCGGTTTACCTTCTGGAGTTACAACATATTTATTTTTAAGCACATAAAAAACAGCCGTTCCGATAAGCATTGCAACAGATGCTGCTAGAAAACCCCATTTGAAAGCATGAATATCTCTAATCCCTGCACCATTTTTTACATCTCCAATTATTGGGCAAATCAATTGACCTAGAAAAGCGCCCAAGTTAATTCCCATATAAAATATTGTAAAAGCAGTATCTAACTTTGTTTTTTCTTGTTTTGGATATAAACTTCCAACCATACTCGAAATGTTTGGCTTAAAAAATCCATTTCCAAAAATTATAATTCCGAGTGCAGACCACATAAGTGTAGTTGCTAAACTTATATTTGAACCAAAAATACTTGCGCTTGTAAATAATAAAAATTGACCAACGGCCATCATTAAACCTCCAAGCAAAATACAATTTCTGTTTCCGAAAAATCGATCCGAAACAAAACCGCCTAACATTGGGGTTAAATAACAAAGACCCAAAAATCCACCATATATTAGCGAAGCATCGGCCTCTTTCATCATCAATGAATTAACAAGAAATAAGGTTAATAAGGCTCTCATTCCGTAGAAATTGAATCGTTCCCACATTTCGGTTCCGAATAATACCCAAAGTCCTTTTGGATGTCCTTTTTTTACTGCAATTTCCGTCATTTTATTTTTGTTTTAGTTAGGTTTATTTAATTTTTTGTAACCATCATTCCAATTTACGATGATATTAATATTACAAATTCGCTTTAATAAAATTTGTCATTTTAGTGTACAATTGAATCCTTGTTTTTCCGCCATATATTCCGTGATTATTATCTGGATAAATCTGAGAATCAAATTGTTTGTTGGCTTGAATTAAGGCTTCCATCATTTGCATGGAATTTTGAACATGCACATTGTCATCGCCCGAACCATGAATTAAAAGAAATTTTCCTTTTAGTTTATCGACATAGTTTATCGGCGAATTTTCGTCGTAACCACTTGCGTTTTCTTGTGGTGTTTCCATGTATCGCTCGGTATATATGCTGTCATAAAATCTCCAATTGGTAACTGGCGCAACTGCAATAGCCATTTTGAAGGTATCTGCGCCTTTCATAATACAATTACTTGCCATAAATCCTCCAAACGACCAACCCCAAATACCAATTCTGGATTTATCTACATAAGGATAATTTCCTATGACTTTTGCGGCATCTATTTGATCTTCGACCTCAAATTTTCCTAATTGTTTTTGTGTTAATTTTTTAAAATCGGCACCTCTAAAACCTGTTCCACGACCATCCACGCATGCTACAATATAACCTTCTTGAGCAAGTTCGTAGAACCAATAATCATCTGTACCATTCCAATCGTTGTTTACTTGTTGCGAACCTGGACCAGAATATTGATACATGAAAACGGGATATTTTTTAGTAGCGTCGAAATTTTTTGGTTTTATCATCCAAGCATTCAACTCGTTTCCTTTTTCTGTTTTTAGAATAAAAAATTCTTTCGAAGGCAAGTCATATAATTTTAATTTTTCTAATAAATCGTTATTGTTTGCAATTTCTTGAACTAGTTTTCCTGTTTTAGAATCATTCAAAGTATAAATTGTAGGCTGGGTTGCGCTCGAAAATGTATTGATATAAAACTGGTAATTCGGGCTAAATGTTGCCGAATTGGTACCTATTTTGGATGATAAGTGTATTTTGTTTTTCCCGTCCAAACCAATGCTATAAACATCTCTGTTGATAGACCCATTTTCGACAGATTGGTAAAAAACATTATTTGTTTTTTCGTCAAAACCATAGTAGGCTGTTACTTCCCAATTGCCTTTTGTAACTTGATTTTTTAGTTTTCCTGTTTTGTCATACAAATATATGTGATTATAACCATCCTTTTCCGATGTCCAAATAAAGGAATTGTCTTTCAGGAAAGTCAGATTATCCGTAACATCAACATAGGCTTTGTCTTTTTCGTTCAAAACAACTTTTGCCGTTGCCGAGTTTCCATCTATAAACAATAAATCCAAATTGTCCTGATGACGATTAAGAACTTGTGCGCTCAAAACATTAGCATCGTTTGTCCATTTTATTCTTGCAATATAAAAATCCTTGTGTTTAGATAAATCTACGTCTTTTTTGGAACCAGAATTCACATCATAAATATGCAAGGAAACTTCCGAGTTTTTTTCGCCTGCTTTTGGATATTTAAAGGTTTCGATAGTTGGATACAAATTTTGTCCAAAAATAGACATCGAAAATTCTGGAACTTGACTTTCGTCAAAACGAATATAAGCCAGTTTTTTGCTATCGGCACTCCAATCAAAAGCTCTTACAAATGCGAATTCTTCTTCATAAACCCAATCCGTAATTCCATTTATAACTGCATTTTTCTTACCGTCATTTGTAATTTGAGTCGATTTTTTTGATGCCAAATCGTATATAAACAAGTTGTTTTCTTTGGCGAAGGCCAGTTTTTTTGCATCTGGAGAAAATGTTGGTTCTTGAACTTGTTCCAAAATTTTTGATAATTGTTTGGTCATAATATCATACAAAAAATAATCAGCCGTAAACGAATGTCTAAAAATTTGGTTCGAATTGTTTGCAATCAAAATCAATTTTTCGTCTTTACTAAAAGAGTAACTATCGATTCCGTTCGACAATTCTTTATAGTTTTTTGTGTCTAAAAGTGTAGCCGTTTTTTTTAGAGTTGCAAAATCATACAAATCTATTTGCACACTACGAGTAACTCTATCGGCGTTTAGAACCGTGTATTGATTTGTGTTTTTTAGGGATTGCAATTCGTCCATTCCTTTAGTGCGAAATGCTCCTGAATAAATATCCTCGACAGTAATTTTTTGTTGCGAAAAAGCAGCGGAAATAACTAAAAACAATAATCCAATATATTTATTTGCCTTCATAATTTTTTTGCGTTTAAAAAACACCAATTTTAGTGAAAATTTTGCAATTAGTAATCAATTTTTTTGTTAAATAGTGTTTTTTCTATTTTTGTATAGAAATTGTGATGATTTTGATTGTCTCGATTTTGTTCTGTATATTTGTTTTTCGAAAAAAATAACATATAAAAAGCAATTTAAGAAATCAAAAATGAACGACAAAAAACTAAAAATCTGTATTCTATCGGCTGCTTTTAACGAAGGTGAATCGATTTTTGTTTTCTATAATGCTGTGAAAAAAGTAGTTTTGGATTTGCCATTCGATTTCAATTTTTGTTTTGTAAACGATGGGAGTTCGGATTTGACCTTGGAAATTATAAGAAATATTGCAACAAATGATTCTACAGTAAAATACATTTCGTTTTCTAGGAATTTTGGACAACAAGTTGCACTAAAAGCAGGAATAGACTCCATAGATTCTGATGCAATTATTATGATGGACAGCGACATGCAGCATTCGCCAGAGTTGATTCCTGTTCTAATTGAAGCATGGCAATCGCAAAAAGTGAATATGGTTAATACTATTAGAGAAGAAGATGAAGAATTGTCTTGGTTCAAACGAAAATCAAGTAAATTGTTCTACAAAATATTAAATCGATTGAGCGATTTGCAACTCGAACCTGGTCAAGCCGATTTTAGATTAATTGATCGACAAGTCACACAAACCCTCCGAAATAGCAAAGAACACGATGTTTTTTTGCGTGGAATGATTCATTGGATTGGGTTTAAACAAACCACAGTCAAGTACAAAGCCAGTAAACGTTTTGCAGGTCAGAGTAAATATACTTTTTCAAAAATGATGAGTTTGGCATTGGCAGGAATTACTTCTTTTAGCGTAAAACCTTTATATTCTGCAATTTACATTGGATTTGCATTTGCATTTTTAGCCTTTTTATATTTGCCTTATGTAATTTATAGTTTAATTATGGGAACCGCAGTTCATGGTTGGAGTTCGATGTTGATTACGATTTCGTTTTTTGGCGGACTAAATCTAATAATTATGGGCGTTTTAGGAATTTATATAGGCAAAATATTAATCCAAAACAAAGAACGCCCTTTGTACATTATTCAAGAAGAAAATTAATGAAAACAAAAATTGCCTTACTTAGTTTTGATGTCGAAGAGTTTGATATGCCTTTTGAATATGGCGGAAATCCAACTTTAGATCAACAAATTGCGAGTTCCGACGAAGGCTTGAACAAATTACTCACAGTTTTAGAAAAGCAAAAAGCCAAAGCCACGTTTTACACCACTGGAGTTTATGCAACTGCAAAACCAGAGCAGATAAAAAAAATGAGCGATTTTCATGAAATTGCCTCTCACAATCATTATCATTCCGAGCATAAAAAAAAAGATTTATCAACCTCCAAAAAAATTCTGGAAACTATATCCAACCAAAAAGTAGTTGGTTTCCGAATGCCAAGAATGGCTCCAGTTCCAGATCAAGATTTGATTGATGCTGGCTACAAATATAATGCTTCAGTCAATCCTTGCTGGCTTCCTGGTCGTTATGATATGCGACATGTTTCGAGAACTTTTTTCAAAGAAAATAATCTTTTGCAATTCCCAGCATCGGTTTCGCCAAGATTCAGAATTCCGTTGTTTTGGATTGCTTTTCATAACTTTCCGTTATGGTTCTTTTTCTATTTGTGTAAAAGAGTTTCAAAAACCGATGGTTATTTGCATTTGTATTTTCATCCTTGGGAATTTACAGATTATACAAAAGCGACAGATGGTGCAAAATATCCATTTTATCTTCATCGGAATAATGGAGATAAAATGTTGAAACGTTTTGAAAAACTAATCGAATTTCTAAAAAAAGAAGGTTTTGAGTTTGAAACTAGCGGTAATTTTTTAAAGAATAAATTTTAATTTTTAATCAATAAATTCAGTATTTTTGTATAAATATTTTATAATGGAAACCTTAGTAATCAAATACTAACTCAATTTTAAAGAAAAACTATTAACTTTTTTGAATTCTTTTGATTCAAATTAAGTTAATGTTATTCAAAATAATTCTACTTTTATAAAAAACAAAAAACAAGTCAAGAATCTTATAGAAAATTTAAAAGTAAAGAAACAGAAATGTTTAGTTTCGAAGAGGTTGATGCTTTTTTAGAAAAGTCAATATCTGAATATGAAAGTTAATTCTACTAAAGAATTTTTATATTTATTGGATTAGCATGTTCGTTACATTGCTCGAGACAAACTAAAGACCGCTAGAAAATTCAAAAATGATTTATGAACAGATTTAAGATTTCCATTTAATTACAAAAAATCTATTTATTTTGATGATGTTTTAATTAGAGATTATGTCTTAAGAGGATATGTAAAAGTATATAAAATAAAAGAAAATACTAATTTTATAAAAGTTTTCGAGTTTGTCAAACACATGGAATCACTTTAAAAAGGAAAATAATTAATGTCAAAAAATGTCGCAGGATTCTCTAAATTATCCAAAGCAGAAAAAACAAACTGGATTGCGAATACCCATTTCGCCAATCCAACAGAAGCAATTACTACCATAAAACAATACTGGAATAGCGACCAAAAGGTGCAACAACTGCACGATGATTTTATCGAAAACACTATTTCGAACTTTTATTTACCACTTGGTGCTGCACCAAATTTCCTAATAAACGGAAAACATTACACCATTCCGATGGTAATCGAGGAAAGTTCGGTTGTGGCTGCTGCTGCAAAATCGGCTAAGTTTTGGGCAACACGTGGCGGTTTTAAAACCACAGTCATCAATACCGAGAAAATAGGTCAAGTTCATTTTTTTTATAAAGGAAATATTGAAAGATTAGGACAGTTTTTTCAAGAAAACAAATTAAAATTCTTTCAACAAACCGAAAGCATTACCAAAAATATGCAAAAACGAGGTGGTGGAATTTTGGATGTTGAATTGAGAAATAAAACCAATCTGATTGATAATTATTTTCAATTGCATGCTACTTTTGAAACTAGAGATAGTATGGGTGCCAATTTTATTAATTCCTGTTTAGAGCAATTTGCAAAAACATTGCAGCAAGAAGTTCAAAATTTTTCCGCTTTTTCTGATGATGAAAAAGATATAGAAGTCGTAATGAGTATCTTGTCCAACTATGTTCCAAATTGTCTTGTTCGTGCAGAAGTTTCATGTAAAATTGAAGACTTGGCAGACAAAAACATAGAAAACCCAACTGAATTTGCTCAAAAATTTGTTCGAGCAGTTCAAATAGCAAAAGTAGAACCTTTTCGAGCAGTAACACACAACAAAGGAATTATGAATGGAATTGATGCAGTTGTTCTTGCAACTGGCAATGATTTTCGAGCCGTTGAAGCAGGAATTCATGCCTACGCATCAAGAAATGGCCAATATGAAAGTTTATCGAATGCTAAAATCGAAAACGGAATTTTTAGTTTTTGGTTAGAAATTCCTTTGGCATTAGGCACAGTTGGAGGTTTGACAAGTTTACATCCACTAGTAAAATTTTCTCTAGAAATGCTCGAAAAACCATCCGCAGCAATGCTTATGCAAATTGTTGCAGTGGCTGGTTTGTCTCAAAATTTTGCCGCTTTGCGCTCACTAACCACAACCGGAATTCAAGAGGGTCATATGAAAATGCATTTGAACAACATTTTAAATCAATTCGATGCTAATGAAAATGAACGTGTTTTAATAAAAAATCATTTTAATAAAAATACTGTTTCGCACTCGGCAGTTGTAGCTTTTATTGAGAATATCAGGAAATAATTATTAAATAACCCTATCAGGACTTAGAGTCCTGATAGGTTAAATATAAAAATTGAAAAAAACTTTTTATAGCAACGGAAAACTTTTAATAACCGCCGAATATTTGGTTCTTGACGGAGCAACTGCTTTGGCACTGCCAACAAAATTTGGTCAAAATTTAGTTGTAGAATCTGGAAATAATCAACAAATCTTGTGGAAAAGTTTTGATGCCGACAAAATGATTTGGTTCGATGAAATTATTGCTTTCGATGAAATAAAAAATAGAACTCTAACCAAAAATCAAAATATAAAAAATACTTTAATCGAAATTTTACACGAAGGATTTCTTAAAACCCCCGATTTTATTACTAATTCATTGGGTTATAATGTTACAACAAACCTAACTTTTCCAAGAAATTGGGGTTTAGGAACATCATCAACTTTGATTAACAACATTGCACAATGGCTTGTAATTGATGCGTTTGAATTATTAAAAAACAGTTTTGGAGGTAGCGGTTACGACATTGCTTGTGCACAAAACGATTTTCCTATACTGTATCGTTTAGAAAACAAAAATCCGATTATTGAAAGAGTTTTTTTCGAACCTGAATTCTTGAAAAACATCTATTTTGTTTATTTGAATAAAAAACAAAACAGCCGAAATGCGATCAAAAATTATAGAAAAAAAGAAATTTCGAAAACTTCAGTTTTAGAAATCAATAAACTTACGAATCAAATATCACGTTTAACTAATATTTGCTCATTTGCCGAAGCGATAAAAAAACATGAAATTTTATTGAGCGAAATTCTAGAAATTGAGACTATTCAAAACCAATTATTTTCTGATTTTTCTGGAACAGTTAAAAGTTTAGGTGCTTGGGGCGGTGATTTTGTAATGGTTGTTTCGGATGAAAACCCAACAAATTATTTTAGAGAAAAAGGTTTTGATACTATTTTGAATTTTGAAGAAATGATTTTATGAGAATAATTAAACAAAAAAATCCCGAAATGTTCGGGATTTTTTGCAATATAATCTTGTTTAGTAGTTAAACTTTGATCTATTATCTTCAATTTTTGCATCTGATTTTAGTGCTGGAATAACACCGTTTACTGCTCCTGCAGATTGTTGTTTTAGTTTTTCGATTGTTGTTTTTAAATCCGCAACGGGTGCTTTAACAACTGTTTTAGTTCGAACTAAAAACACTCCTGAATTTCCTACAATTGGAGCCGATGTTTTGTTTATTGCGGTTGAAAAGGCAGTTCCAACAACTTTTGGTTCTTGTCCAATAGTAGACAAAACAGCATTTTGAATTGTTAGATCGGTTGCAATTTGAACTGTTGTTGCGTTTGATTTTGCAGTTTCTTCAAGCGTTCCTTTTAATTTTGCTTTCAGTAATTCTGCTTTCTTTTTGTTTTTCAGAATAGGTTCAACCATTGTTTTTGCGTCTTCAATCGACATTAATCCTGCTGGACTTATCTTTTTAAGTTTTGCAATAACTTGTCCAATGTTTGCTAACTCAAAACGTTTTACTTCATTAAGTGCTGTTTCGCTATTGAAAGCCCAACGAATAATTTGTCTTTGCGTTCCTAAACTTCCAACAGATTCGTCTAATGCTTTGAATTTTGCTACTGGAGCAATTGTCATTTTCATTTGTTTTGCTACATCTTCAAAAGGTTTATCGTTTGCAAGCATTTCGAATTTTGTAGCCTCAGTGTATAAATTATCAGATGTTTTTTCAGATGCAGATAATTTTCTTGCAATTGTAGCCAGTTTAATTCCATCTTGCTTATCTGTAACATTAATTACATGAAAACCGAATTCGGTTTCTACTAAACCTATTTTTCCAACAGCATTATTAAAAACAAAATCACTAAAAGGTTTTACCATTTGACCTTGTTTAAAATATCCTAAATCTCCACCTTGTTGTGCAGAACCATCTTCGGAATTCTGAAAAGCCAACATCATAAAACTTTGTGGATTTGCAATTGCTTGTGCTAAAATCGCTTCTGCTTTTACTTTTGCTTGTTCCTTAGTTCTTTTTTCTTTTTGATTTTGCGATTTAGATCCTTCATAACCAATTAAAATATGACTAGCCTTGGCAGTTACGTTTGCTTTTGTACCCATTGATTTCGAAATGCAATAGTATTTCCCATTCATATAAGGTGCCGAAATAGATCCTGCTGGCAAACTATAGAGTTGATTGGCAACTTCCGAAGGCAAATCTTTTTTAGCAACATAGGTTGAATCGAATGGAACATCGGAATTTGAATTTACAAATTCTGCTACGTTTTTGGCAGTTCTAAAACCTGACAAAGTATCATTGGTTTTTGTTGCTTCGTTATATGATATTTTACCATTTAACAAATTGTTGACATCGGTTTTAATTTCGTTTTCGTCTGCAACGGATGGCTTATCTTGAATAACTACGTATTGAATTTCGCGAATTTCTTCGGCTTTATACTTTTTTTCGTTTGTTTTAATGAAATCAGTAATTTCCGCATCGGATATTTTTACATCTGTATCTTTTATACTAGAAAAAGGCACAGAAACATACTCGAAATTGATTTTATCGGTTTCGAAAGCATATCGCGATTTTGCATCTGCTTTTGTTGCATTAAACCCTGCTTTTATTAAAGTAGAATATAATTGAAATTTAGAATTTAGTGTTGCATCGGATTCAGCACCTTTCAAAGATTCTGCCTCGCCAGGATTAGATTTAAAATATTCTTTAAATTTTGCTAAGTCAAAAACGCCACTAATATTTAAAAACAATTTGTTTTGGCCAATGTTTGGATTTTGTTTTAAAGCATCAATAATATGATTGTCTCCAACGCGCAATCCTATTTTTTTGAATTCGTTAGTGAGTAATGCTATATTAACTTCTTGATCCCAAACTTTGTTTACGGCTTGAATATTCGAAACTCCTTGTCCACTTTTTTCGAGATTGTTTACTTTTTCGTTAAAAGTTTGAAACAAAATATTCTCCCCGTTTACCGAACCAACATCTTTTGATGTCTCGTTAAAATTTCCTTTTCTAAAAAGATCTTGCACTATAAATGCGAATAAAGAAAGTGCTATTATTGATATTAATAATATAGAACGCGATCTAATTTTTGATAAAATTGCCATTATTGTTATTTTTAAATTTTATTTCAGTTTGCGAAAATAACAATTATCTCTTTAATAATTAAAGATGTGTAGTTATATTTTGCATTTTTTTTGTTTTTTAATCCTTTATCAACATTTTTACAACTTCAATTTTTTTATTTGAGGCTTCATTTATTGTAAAAAGAAAGTTTCCTATTATAATTTCTTCTTTTGGTTGAGGAATTTCATTGGTTGTATTTACTATAAATCCGCCCAGAGTTTCGTATGAATCATTTTCGGGAATGTTTAGTTTATAGTTCTCATTTAAGTAAGTTACGTCTAATCTTGCCGAAAAAACATATTCGTTCTCATTAATTATTTGCTCTATCAATTCTTCGTCCTTATCGTGTTCGTCTTCAATTTCGCCAAAAAGTTCTTCTACAATATCCTCAATGGTTATAATTCCTGATGTTCCGCCATACTCATCTAGAACTACTGCAATGCTTCTTCGTTTTTTGGTCAATAAATCCATCACATCTTTTATAAAAATAGTTTCTGGTACAAATTCCACTGGAATCATTATGGATTTAATGGTTTTAGGTTTTTTAAATAACTCGAAAGAATGCACATAACCCACAATATCGTCGAGTGAATTTTGATAAATTAAGATTTTAGAATATCCAGTTTCTACAAACAGTGTTTTTAGTTCCGAAATAGAATCATAGATTTCCAGAGCCAAAATTTCAGTTCTTGGCGTCATTATTTCTCTGGCTTTTACTCCCGAAAATTCTAAAGCATTTTGAAACATTTGAATTTCGGAATCAACATTTTCGTGATCTTGCACCGTACTCATTTGTTCAGAAATATAATTTCCGAGTTCAACTTTAGTAAAAAGTTGCGTTTGGTCTCCTTGAGTTTTAAAAAATTTTCTCAAAACAAAATCCGAAATCCACATTGTGAACGTAGAAATAAAGAAAAATAATCTGTAAAAAAAATAGGCTGGAACGGCAAAAATTTTAATTAAATTATTGGCATAGATTTGAAAGAAAACCTTTGGCAAAAACTCCGATGTCATCAAAACTAAAAGTGTCGAAATACCTGTTTGTATAAACAATATCGAAAAACTAGAAAAATTAAATCCCAAAGAAATAATTTTTTGTGTAAGCAAATCGCCCATATAAAAACCATAAATCACTAACGAAAAACTATTGCCAACAAGCATTGTAGCAATAAATTTTGATGGTTTTTCGGTAAGTTTTGTTAAAGTCTTTGAAACAAAATTATCTTGTTTTTTCTCGATTTCTAAATATATTTTATTCGAAGAAACAAAAGCAATTTCCATTCCCGAAAAAAAAGCGGATAGTATTAAACAAATAATTATAATACCAATTTCCATGTATTATTTTTTATTATTATTGTCAAATTTTTTAGCAAACTTTCGTTTGAAGAAGAACATAAAAATGGCCATTGCCGAAAATAAAAAACTAACCCAATATGGCTCTCCTTTTATAGTTTGTTCGATACCTTCGTACAAAAAAAGTACAAATACAATAAGGTAGAAAAATTGAAAATACTTATGAAAATTAACCATGTTTTTTATTTAGAACTATTTACTTCTCCAGATAACTTTTGAGTATTCATGATTTTAAAATCTGTGCTAAAATCGACTCCTTGACCGTTTATTGTGCCATCAGGCGATGTATATACATATTTTTTTTCGGTATAAAACCATTCGTTTTTTCTGTCGAAATACAATTGCTCTGTAGTCATTTTTTGACCAACTTCGTTCGTAATTACTACATTGCCTTGCAAATCGATAATGTCGGTTCCTTTAAAGTTGATGGCGTAATTTGATGTGATAAACGTTTTTTTGCTATTGTTATCGAACATTGTTACATCAATTCCTTTTGGAAATTCTACAAACGGGTATTTGACGCTAGCATAATCCAGCATTTTAGGACTTATTAAAATAGATTTAATTCTACCCGAATCGGTGTATTTTAAATTAAAATTTTCGGCTTCGGCGCTTGGTGTAAACTCCGAAAAATTTATTTTCTGAATATCTTTGAAATTACTTTCGCACGATAAAAATTGAAGGAAAACAAATAGAATTCCAACAATAGATAATGCTTTTTTAATAACTAATTTCATTTTTATAGATTTAATCAAATCGTCTTTTCACGAACCATTTATCGTTAAACGACAATCCAATACTAAGATTTGTATAATTTTCTTGTATTAAACCAGCCAATCGAGTCCCTCTTTTTCCAAATTCAAAACCAATATTTAAATTAGAAAAAGTTCCCGTGAGTGGCAAACCTAGACCCAGCGAAATGTTTTGCTCTTTTATTGATTTTCCGTTTATAACTAAACCTGTATTCTGATAATTTAAACCACCTCTATAAGTTACTCGTTGAAAATAGTTTGTGTAGGAATTAAATTTTGGAATGTAGAATCCTCCAATAATAATTTTCGACCCATTTTCGTAGGATGTATTATTAGTAAAATTAAACCGATTACCAAAATTACTGCTTTGCTGCCAAATAAATTCAGTCCCGATTTGCCATTTTCTGATGTGCCCCAAACCAAAACCTATCGAAACTTTGTTAGATAAATTTAGTGTTGATTTTACAGCATCTCCGTCTAAAGTAATAATTGTATTTCCAGTTACGTAGGGCAAAGTTGAAATTATTCTTTGGTTATCGAATGTTATGGTACTTTCAGGCCTAAAACTCAACGCTCCAAAATATTGCATTTTTCCTTTAAATTTAGATTGGTACATTAAACCCGCAACAACATTTGCTCCATGACCGTTAGAGGTATTTATCTCTTGTGTTCCTGATTGATAATTTGAGGTTGTAAAAGTGCTCGTTGAGGTAATTTTCCCAAAATTATATTCAAAAGTTGCTCCAATACTCCAGTTTTCATTTAAATTATATGCGGCTCCTGCAAAAACCTTATTTATTCCACCCGTTCCACCATATGTATTTTGTTCTGTAACGGCAGCATTTATAGATTGTATTTTATATCCAACAGACGAATATGGAATTACACCAAAACTTACCGCATATTTTCCGAAAGGTAATCCAACAGCAAGATAATCCAACGAAGTTCTTTTGGCAGATTCATTCGCAGATGCTGCGGAAATAGTATTGTTATTATAATTTCCTCCTACCGAAAAGGTTGTTAACTTAAGTTCCGAAAAAGAGGCTGGATTTTGTAGATTAAGATGAATACTGTCTTTAAAAACACTCAGTCCTCCCATAGAGTGGTTTTCTACAGATCCTTTAAATTTTATGTCGCCAATTCCATAGAATGAATAAGGTGATGATGTACCTTGTTGAGCAATAGATACAAAACCAAAAAACAAGGTTACAGTAATTAAGATTTTTCTAATCATTTTTGATTTATGTATTGAAAAGTTCGATTCAAACTTTCGAGTAAAAAATTTGAATTGGCAAATATGGTATTTTTTAATCGTTTAGCCAAAATTTCTGTGTCGCCACCCGTTAAAATTATTATAAAGTTTGAGTATTGAACCTTATATTGATCTATAAACCCATCTATTTCGTTAATTAATCCAAAAAAAACTCCAGAATGGATAGATTCCGAAGTGGAATTTCCAATTATATTTTCAGGAATTTCTAGTGATAGTAATGGCAATTTTGCGGTAAATTCATGAAGAGATTCGTATCGTAATCGAAAACCTGGTGAAATTGCCCCTCCGAGATATTCGTTTTTTTGGTTTATAAAATCGTAAGTTACACAAGTTCCAACATCAATCACCAACCTGTTTTTATTTGGAAATTGCAAAACAGCACCCGCTGCAAGCACCAAGCGATCAATTCCTGCTGTTTTTGGAGTTTGGTATAAATTTTCGAACGGAAAATTTGCCAGATTTGAAAAGAAAAATAGATTTGCTCGACTTTCAAAAACTAAAAAATCTCGTTTATCGATGCTTCCTACCGATGCTACAACTATATTTTTTAAGTTTTTATGATTTTCTAAAATTTTTTCAACACTATTTTGAAATTCATTTTTCAGAAAAATAAATTTTTCTAAAAGCGTATTGTTCTCAAAAAGAGCACATTTGATTCGTGTGTTACCAACATCGACAATTAAGTTCATTTATTTATTTTATAATACAAATATACAAATTCATTTTTTTGAAAAAATGTTTTGTTTAAACAAAAAATCATTCTATATTTGCAACCGCAATAAAAAAGGTGCCTTAGCTCAGATGGTAGAGCAATGGACTGAAAATCCATGTGTCCCTGGTTCGATCCCTGGAGGCACCACATTTTATCCCTAGTTCATTTATAAAAATGATTTAGGGATTTTTTTTGGAATATGTTTTTCGGAAATTCTAATTCTAAATAACAATAATGAAAAAAGCAATTGATTTTCTATCCAAAAAAGACAATATCTTTAAAACTATAATCGATGTTTACGGCATTCCAATAATTCCAAAACGAGCACAAGGTTTCGAAACATTGTCTTTGTTGATTTTAGAACAACAAGTATCAATCGACTCTGCAAAAGCAACTTACAATAGATTAAAAAATCAAGTCGAAAGTTTTACACCTGAAAATCTCATCAACTTATCCAACGAAGATTATAGAATCTGCGGAGTGAGTCGTCAAAAAACTACATACATTAAATGTCTCGCCGAAGCAATTATTGAAAAAACCATCGATTTAGAAAGTTTGCCTAACAAATCTCCCGAAATTGTACGTCAAGAACTCATTAAAATTAAAGGAATTGGCAATTGGACTATTGATATCTACCTGATGTTTGCACTTGAAACTCCAGATATTCTTCCACTTGGTGATATCGCCGTTGTTAACACAATAAAAGAATTGTTAAACATTCACGATAAACTAGAAATGGAAATTTATACTCAAAAATGGATTCCATATCGTTCTATGGCTACATTTTTATTATGGCACCATTATTTGCAAAAGCGAAATCGAAAAGTTGAATATTGATTTTAACAAACAATTAATCCAACATTCAAATAATTAATTTTAAATTTGTGATGTATTTAATTAAAAATGAAAAGAATTCCATTCATAGTGCTTGTTTTAATTGGTTTCTTTTTGATGCCAAGTAGTACTTTTGCGTGTGGAATGACTTCAAAAAAAGCATCTTGCAAAACCGAAATGAATTTGAGGAATTGCAAAATGAAGTGTTGCCAAAAAAAATCAAAAGATAAATCGGATAAAGGTTGCGAAGGCAAATGCGGAAAATCTACTTGCCAAATTCAAACCGTTTCATTTGGAGCAATTTTGCCAACTTTGTCAGAAATAAAAACTAATTATTTTCTTGTTTTAACTTCGAAACAAGTTTTTTATAACAACGAAACCAACATTTCTTCTGGTTTTTATTTCATTTGGTCTCCGCCAAATATAGGATAATTTTCTATTTCCGACAGCCAAAAAAGTATTCTGTTTAGAATGTTTTAATTTTGTTTGGCATCAAATTATTCTAAATTTTAAAAAATCAGTATGAAAAATATATCAAAATTTTTGATAGCAATCGTAGTATTGTTATCAATCACAAATTCGTTTGCACAAATATCTAAAGTCGAAATTGTAGCGACAGGTTTGACTTGTTCTATGTGTTCAAACGCCATCAACAAACAACTCAAAAAATTGCCCGAAGTCGAAAAAGTCGATATCGATTTAAATTCGAATACTTTTACGATCTTCTTAAAGAAAAACATTACTATTTCCCCAAGAATTCTGAAAGAAAGTGTTCAAAAAGCTGGCTTTTTTGTAGGTTCAATGATTATAACTATGAATTTTGATAATCAGAAAATAGATGATAATTCGAAACTCAAAAAAGACAATCTGAGCCTTGTTTTTATTGATTCAAATCCAAAAACATTGAACGGTTTAACCAAATTTAAGGTTTTGGACAAAGGTTATTTGGTGATGAAAGATTTTAAGAAAAATCTAAAGTCATTTTCTAAATATCCAAGTTATATGATTGATAATGAAGACGATTATCATTTAAAAACTTTATAAAAATGAAGTATTTATTTATAATTTTTATTATTACTTTTCGGCTTTCGGCACAAGAATTATTCGTCATGACCGAGCCAGCAAGCAATATGCCAACGGGTTCTATTGGTGCAAGATTGGGTCAATCGTTAATGAAAAGAGAATTCAATTCGGGTTACGATTTTCATGTAATGCCCGAAATTATGTATGGCGCAAGCAAAAGTTTAATGCTTCATACATCGGTTTTTGCTAGTAATCGAAATGGAAAAACCAAGTTAGAAGGCGCAAGTTTTTATGGCAAATACCGTGTTTTTTCTATCGATTATATTCATTCGCATTTTCGAATTGCGGTTTTTGGTCGAGCGAGTTTCAACAATTCTATTATCAACGAAGAAGAAATAGAAACTATGGGGCACAATTCAGGTTTCGAAACTGGAATTGTTGCCACACAATTATTAAATAAACTCGCAATTAGTTCCTCGATTTCATTCGAAAAAGCATTAGACAATACTTCTAAAAATCCTTTTCCGAATAGTCAAAGTAATTCGGCGGTTAACTATACGTTGTCGTTTGGGCGATTGGTTTACCCGAAAGTTTATACTACTCTAAAACAAACAAATATCAATGTAATGGTTGAATTTTTAGGTCAAAAACTGACTCAAAATTCAAAATCATTTCTCGACGTAGGGCCGTCTATTCAATTCATTATCAATAGTCAAGCAAGAATTGATTTGGCTTATAGAAAACAAATATATTCCAATATGTTGCGAACAACACCAAACGGAATATATTTGAAATTGGAATATACTTTTTTTAATATTTGATGAAAAACAGCCACGAATTCTAAGATTTATTTTCAGGAACTCGTGGCTTTCTAATTTAAAAACTTCTAATTAATCCAACTCTAAATCTAATTCCTGCTTCGTTTTGATCTCCATTCATATTGGTTATAATTGGCAATGAAAACGTTATCGGTAAACTCCATTTTTTAAATGAAATATTGGTTCCTAAATTGGCAAAACCCAAATAATATCCAGTATTATTGTCAACATCGTCGCCTTCTTTTAACTTATCAAGCCATTCTCCATAGTAACCACCATAAATAGATAAACCAAAATTTGAAGTTTCCTTAATCTCTTTTTCTGTCGAACAAAAAGCACTTCCTTTTTTAATTTTGTATGATAAAGTTACATTTTGAACTGCAGTATTGCCATAATAGTTGCCCATAAAACCATTGGTTGTTTTTTTAAACATCGAATTTCCTTGCAAAGTCAATTTATCCCAACTTTTAGAAATCACTAAACCCAACATTGGATCTACAGAACCTGAACCAACCACAACGGTCGAATTATCAAAATTAGATTCTTTTTGGATTCCGGTTGGCAATTCTAAACCTGCTTGTAATCCAAAACTGAAATTGTTTTTGCTAAAAATTTTATAGGTTGCAAGGAGTATCATATCTCCAAAACCTTTGTCGTTCCCGTTGTTAGTATTCAAAGTTACATAGGGCAATAATGCAGAAATTGTTAGGTTATTGCTAATTCCGTATCGAACGTCAACCGAATTTATAAGCAAACTCTTTAGTAATTTTTCATCTTCTTCGACTGCATTTCCATCTTTTATTTTTCGGTAATCGCCATAAGTTTCAACAATAAACTGGTTTTTATTTAAAGTTATTAATCCTGAATTGTAATCTCCGTTCGACGAGCCAATTCCTGCTCCAGCGCAGCAAGCGCATTGGCTATATGATTTTGTAACTGCAAATGCAATTACAAAAAATAATAAAATATTTTTCATTTTGTTTGATTAAAATAATAATTAGTTGTTTTTATACGATAAGAAGTCATGCTCCTTAAATTAGGAAACATTACAAAAATTAATAAATAACTTTAAACGCTCGGCGGATGAAAAACGGCAGAAACCTTAGATTTAGGTTTTGCAGATAAATAGCAATTCGAAGGCTTTGGAATTGCTAGATGTATATTAGTAGAAAAATCGTAATCAATATTAGAATTGATATAAACGATTTCTGATTTTTCCTTTAAAAGCGAATCGTGTTTTTTCTCGTTTTCTGATTGCTTTTTTAGTTCGGCGCGCAAAACGCAATTTCCGTTGCAAGTATTGTCTTTTTTGGCACGAAGTACGCAAAGTGTTTTCGCAATTTCGGTTTGATTTATTTTAAATGTTACATAAACAATAAAATTACTAAAAGAATTTAGTAAAATGGTACAGGATAAAAATATTGAAAATAAAAGTTTCAAGCAGATTTTTTTTGCAAAGATATAATCGAAAATTTAAGAATAAAAGTTTATACCTGTTAATCTTTAGAAAATAATTTTGCATCTAAACTATATTTTCCAACGCCTGTAAAAAACAATCCTAGATAAACTATAAAATACACAAAAGCATCGTTAAACTTGTATCCATTGTCACCTTTATCTAAAATGGAAAGCGGAAAAATTACAAGAAAAATATATGCCATACAAAACATAAGTGTAAATAAAGCAAATCTTGAAAATAATCCAATAATTAGCAATAAACTGCAAATTAATTCAGCAAAAATGGTCAATACTAATGGAATTTTCCCTGACATACCAAGAAAACTAACATTCTTCATCCAAAAATCAGATGCCGCCATTTCGCTAAAATTTGATAGTTTTTCGTAGCCGTAAAAAGCCATTAAAACACCAATCATTAATCGGATAATTAATAATCCTAAATCAAGATTGATTGAGTTTGCTGAATTGAATAAAAGTTTTTTCATTAAGTTTAAGTTTTGTTGAAGTTCAAATCTACAGTTTTTATTCATTAAACACATAAATTCTCAAATTTTTATTACTTTTGCACCCGATAAAATTTACAATAAAAACAAAATTATGAATACAATAATGATTTATGTGCCAATAGTTATGGCAATCATTGGTTTGATTTTTATGCAAATCAAAAAAGGTTGGGTCTTGAAGCAAGACGCTGGCGACGGAAAAATGAAAGAAATTTCAGATTATATCTACGAAGGTGCATTGGCATTTTTGAAAGCAGAATACCGTTTATTGACTTTCTTCGTTATCGGGGCAAGTATCGTTTTGTTTGGTTTGACTCTATTGCCAGGCGCAACAACACATTGGTTAATAGTTATTGCCTTTATAATAGGAGCATTTTTCTCGGCTTTGGCTGGAAATATGGGAATGAAAATCGCAACAAAAACTAATGTTCGTACAACTCAAGCCGCTCGTACAAGTTTGTCACAAGCGTTAAAAGTTTCTTTTGGTGGTGGAACAGTAATGGGATTAGGAGTTGCTGGATTAGCAGTTCTTGGTTTGACAGGGATTTTTATCCTTTTGTATAATAAATTCATGGGAGGTGTTTGGACATCAACCGAAGATATGACAATGGTTTTGGAAACATTAGCAGGTTTCTCTTTGGGTGCAGAATCTATCGCATTATTCGCAAGAGTTGGTGGTGGAATTTATACTAAAGCCGCCGATGTTGGAGCCGATTTAGTTGGTAAAGTAGAAGCAGGAATCCCAGAAGATGATCCTCGTAATCCTGCTACAATTGCTGATAATGTTGGAGACAATGTTGGAGATGTTGCCGGAATGGGTGCCGATTTATTTGGTTCGTATGTTGCAACAGTTTTGGCTGCAATGGTTCTTGGAAACTACGTTATTAAAGATATGGGCGGAAAAATCGACGATATTTTCGGCGGAATTGGACCTATTTTATTACCAATGGCAATTGCTGGTTTCGGGATTTTATTTTCTATAATCGGAACCATGTTAGTAAAAATTTCTGATGACAATGCAAAAGAAGCACAAGTTCAAAAAGCATTAAATATTGGTAACTGGGCATCTATTGTGATGACTGCAGTTGCTTGTTTTTTCTTGGTTAAATATATGTTACCAGAAACAATGAAAATGAGTTTCTTTGGTGAAGGAGTGAAAGAAATTTCTTCAATGCGTGTTTTTTATGCCACAATCGTAGGATTAATAGTTGGTGGAGCCATTTCATCAGTAACTGAATATTACACAGGTTTAGGAACTAATCCAGTAATGGCAAT
>JAYUFL010000125.1:0-4565 GCA_043738745.1 Bacteroidota bacterium | reverse complement strand
CTATTGAAGTCGAAAAATTAGATAAAATTATTTTGATGTTACAAGAATTAAAAAAATAAGTACGATACCAATTCTAAACAAAATGAGCCGATGGTAACTAATCATCGACTCATTTCAAAAAAAAACTACTACTTAATTATTCACTTTGATTTTCTCTACTTTTTTGCCTTTAAATGCAAATATGTATTCGCCATCATCAGTAATATCTATTCCGTTCCCGTATAAAGGGCTTCCGCCTTTTCCTTTAGATTGAACCATTCCTTTGGTCTCACCATTGTTCATATCTATGCCATAAATAATGTTTTTTCCACTACGTTGATCCCTCAAAAAATAATTGTTACCTATATGATAAAAATAATCTACGCCACGAATTTTTTCGGTCGCATAGGCACGTGAGCCATCTTTTTTGTTGTAAGCAGCCAATCCTTTTTCGGAAAGCACCACAACTTTATCATTAAAATCGATAACATCGGTAGCACGACCTACATGAGCATCGTTGTGTTTTACATCGAACAATTGTTTGCCCGATACAATTTCATAGCCATAAAACTCGTCGCCATCTCCAACAAATACTGACTTGTCGCCATCGATAATTAAATCGGTAATGCGTTTGTCGAATTTTTCAGATCTCCAAGATGTTGTTCCATTCGAATCATCGAGTGCCAAAACGCTATTTTTCTGATCTTTATAATCCCAATAAACCGAATAGTTTGTTTGTCCTTGACTAGTTGTAATTTGTTGAATTTGAACTTTTCCGCCCACTTGTACCAATATTTTTCCACCTGCTCTATATATGTTTGGCATCGATAAGGCACCAGTTATTTTTTCTGAAGTCCACAATACTTTACCTGATTGCAAATCGTGTTTTTCGACAAACTTGGTTCGGTTTCGAGTTCCTAGAATAACAATATAAACGGCATTGTTGGTAAATAATGGATCGGCAAGAGTTCTATAAATTTTCTTATTTCCGCCTCCGCCGAACATAGAAAATCCGTTTCCGCCCATATCGGTTTCATAAATAGATTCCCATAGTTTCTGCCCGTTGTTATAGTCATAAGCCATTAATCCGTTGAGATAAACGAAAATTTTGTCGTCTTTTACCCATAAATCTATGATGGCACGACGGGTTACTAATTCTTTTTCGACAGCACCAATAAATGTTGCATCCCAAAGCACTTCGCCATTAGTGGCATTTATTCGAACCAATTGATTTTTGAAACCTGCAAACAAATTGCCTAATGCAGTTGGCTTGAAGTTCACCATAATGATTTCGTTTTTCTCGGCATTGTACACATATTTCCCAACGCCACCTTTAAAACGGTTTGTTTCCCAAATTTTTTCGCCAGTATTGGCTTTTACCAATATAACCGAGTTGCGTTGCGAGATTAAAAACGAATCTAATTCGAAAATATATTTTACGGTTTCCAATTCGCCTTGGTCGGAACCTTCGAGAGATTTTGCTCCTTTTTGGATTAAATCTTGATAATTTTCGGAATTCCAAAGTTCCTTTCCGGTTGCTATATCCAAACAAGCCACTCTGTCTTTACCAAAACTTCTGGAATCGAACAAAAACAAATACCCACCACCGTTTTCTTTAAAAATTGCAAATTGATATTCAGAATTATTGGTTTTGTTGGTGGTGATTTTTTTATAATCGCCATTCCAAACCGCTTTTCCGTTGGAGTCCAGAACCGATGCCGAATTGTCGTCGGTACCCAAAATTGTTCCGCCGTTGCTATTCGTTAATGCTAATCGAGTTGCTTTGTTTTCGAACTCGGCTTCCCAAACGGTGGCAAAACTTCCAGATTTTTTTGAGCCACCATTTATCTTTTTAGGTTCTTCGGTTTTGGATTGTGCAACTTCTGGTTTTTTATTATCCGATGTTTTATTAGCATCGTCAGATTTGGTTGCATTTTTAATTTTATCTTTCATTTTATTAAAAAAACCACCCAATCCACCCGATTTTTTTTCTTCGACTTTTGGAGTTTCCGCAATCACTTTTGGTTCTTCGACTTTTACGGGTTCTGGTTTTGTTTCCACAACAACTGGCGTAGTTACGACCACTGTTTTGGTTGATATTACTGGTGTTTTTGCAGGTTTTTTTGCCTGTGAATTCATGTGCATCGTACCCATTACACAAACGGATAGGATTAATAGTGTTGATTTTTTACTCATGATTTTTATTTTTTTTTAATTGGAATTGCTTCGCCTGTTCACAAAAACTCGTGTCGTGAACCTTCGATTTCATAATAATAGTTTCAATTTTTGAATTTGAAACGAATTTTAAAAAGTTATGGAATACCTAATTTTGTATCGTTGTTTTTTAGGAAGTTTGAAATAAAACTTGTGATTTAGAATGTAATCCGAAACAAAATTGGTAAACATTGGTCTATCGATATCGTCTTCGACTTTAAAGAAGGTCGAGACTTTTCCGTTGCTTACTACTCCAATATCGATGGTCATTGTACCTGCGACATCGGCAAATTTTTTGGATTTTTGTTTCACAAAATCTTTGTCTTTTAGAACAGCGTCGATTTCGGATTTAACCACTTGTTGAACTTGGTCTTCGTCCGTTAAAATGGGTTTTTGAGCAAAACTATTTGTAGAAATAATACAAAATAGAATTGTTAGAAAAAATAGGTTTTTAATGATTTTCATAAATGCAGTATTTGTTTGTAATTAGTTACAAGGCAAATCTGCGATAAATAACAAAGGCAAAAAATACGTATAATGTCGTATTTTATAAAAAATAATTTATGGGTTTCGTATAACTAACTTCCCTCAATAATGGCAATTTCCTCGTTAGTCAAACCATAGAGTTCATAAACCATTTGGTCTATTTCTTGCTCTTGACAAATCGTGTTGGCTTTCGGATCTTGTTTTTTTAGGGTCAGAATTTCGTTTACTATTATTTCTATATCTATTAAAAATTTATTGTCAGATTTAGGAATAGGAAAAGTTTTAAGTTCATTTATTTTGAATTGAGGAAAAAGTTTTCTTTGGTTTTTAGCAAAAGTTGTTTCAAACCAATATGATATTAATTTTGAATTCAAAACACCTAAAAGTTTTTTTAATGAATAATTTGTGAAATCATTAGATTTAATAATCATAGAATTATTATCGCAAACTGATTTTTCATCAATAAAAGTCGAAACAATTGCATAAGGTAATTTAGATGGAATTTGGCGAACTAATATTCTTTCTCCTTCAAATAAATCTGGAGTTCTTCTTCTTGATAAATTTTTTCCATATTTTATAAATTGATTACTCCAACCTAAATTATATCTTTTCACATCAATTCCATCAAGATATTTAATCCAAGTTTCATCAACTTTTGTTTCACTATGATAAATTCTATCCTCTTTCATTTGTTTTGTTAAAATTGGATTTCCCTCACCAACAGTATACGCTTGGATTCCATTTTTTACATCATATAGTTTTTCTAAATTAGATTTATTGTTTTCAATTTTATCGATTAATAAATTTGTGTTTTCATTTGTGTAAGAATCATAGTTGATAATAGAACTTTTTGTATTTAAATATTTTGAAGATTCAGAAATAGAAATTTCTTTAAATTCTTTGTTATTCAATTCGATTGCTTTTAGAAAATTATTTCCAGTTTTTGAAAAAATCAAAATTGAAACATCAACACTTGCGTCTTCAAAAGTTTTATTTTTATCATTTACAATATCAATATTTTTTCCATTGATGAGCACAAATTCTCTAAAATCAGAATTATTCTGAAGAGTCATCCAATTATTGGGAATAATATAACTAATTGTTCCTGAGTTATTTAATAAATCGTTACCTTTTTCAGTAAAAAGTATGTATGTGTTTAATTTAAATTGAGTTAAATTATATTTTTCATAAAAGTGTGTTTTTTCCATTTCAGAAATTAATTCTCTTGAGAATATATAAGGGGGATTTCCAATCACCACATCAAACCCAACAAAATCGCCATTGTTGTCCAAAACACTCGGGAACTCAAAGCGCCACTCAAAGGCGTTTTCGTAAATCTTGTTGTTTTTTATGTCTTCAATTTCAACCTCTAGCGTTTTTACATCATTAGCCAAAACATTTACACGTTTGTTCCAGTCGGTTTGTTCTTTTTTGGAGCGTTCAAAAAGTCCTGTTTGGTTGGTGTAGTTAAACAGTTCGCCTTTTAGTTTTTCGAGTTTTAACTTTTTGGGATCCTTGGCTGCAATTTCGCTTCTAAAATTGGTTTTTATTTCGGCTATCAACGTTTCCATTTCGCGTTTTTGTACTTTGCTTTCGGCATTTTGGTAGGTTGTTACGGCAAGTTTGTAAGTGTCAATAGTCCATTTGCTGCTCGCCAATGCTTTTTTTAAGTCGGCATCGAGTCCAAATCTCGAAATGAGCGAGTTGCCACATTTTATGTTTATATCTATATTTGGCAAGGTTTCCAGTTCGTTAGTCTGGGGTTTGTAATACGCATTTTTGAGCAATTCGATCCACAATCGCAACTGACAAATTTTTACAGAATTGGGATTTATATCTACTCCAAAAAGACAGTTTTCGATAATGGTTTGCTTTTCATGAAACAA